>NZ_JIBB01000036.1:0-32619 GCF_000620525.1 Acinetobacter sp. UNC436CL71CviS28 | reverse complement strand
GCTCAATGACATTGATCACACGAAGACAAAAGCAGCTTCACCACAAACGAATGGGATCTGTGAACGCTTCCATAAAACAATACTGCAGGAGTTTTATCAAATTACATTTAGGAAAAAGCTTTATAGCACGCTAGAAGAGTTGCAGACGGATCTAGACGACTGGCTGAAATTCTATAATACTGAACGGACTCATCAAGGAAAAATCTGCTGTGGTCGTACACCATTTGAAACTTTACTTGATGGAAAACGGATTTGGGCTGAGAAGAATTTAGCTCAAATTTAACCTGACAGGCACAATAAAAATCGGGTAACTGTCAGATCAGGTTTGAGCTAGTACAATGTAGGCAATAATCGTTACATCATTAGTTTAATTCTTTAAGAAAATGGTTTGATATCAGCTGATCCTAAACAGTAACGTAAACAACCGATCTCTAAATCGAATAACTCACTCAGGTTTTGAAATGTAAAACTTTAGACCATTATTAAAAAGCCTTGGTACTGCCAAGGCTTTTTTTGCTACTTCATTCTGTAGTCAGACCAATAACAAGGCAAAGTGATTAATTGATTTTCATGTAATCTTGACCAAAGCCTCATACCTAAATCAGTCTCAAGCGCATCAAGGACAAAATTAGAAATAATCATAGTTGGCTTCATCATGTCATAGCGTTTGTATAGCACTTTATGAACAAGTTCTAAACGAGATGAATGACGATCATGTAGCCCATATTCATCTAAGACGAGTAAATCAAAATCAGCAAAAAATTGAATCCATTGCTCCTCAGATTGGTCTTCAATACTCCATGAATTCATAATGGTTTTTGCTATCTGAGCACTCGTTATATAACGAGATGACATTTTGGTTTTATAGATAACATTGCGAATGATCGCTGATCCTAGGTGCGTTTTTCCAGTACCTGGTGTGCCATAAAGGATAAGGTTGGATTTCGATCCGTTTAATAATTGCTGTGTGAAATTCTGACAGCATTCGACAACTTGCTGCTGTTCAATAGTACTAGCACTATAATTAGAAAAACCACATTCCAAGTAGCGTTGATTTAGTCCTGAGCTATGAATACGGTGTTGTAACAACTTTTGCTGTAACTCTTCCTTGTGTTCTCTATTCGTTTGTTCAAGATTTTCTTTCGCACAGACTTTGCACACTTGATGACTACCTATTTTTATTAATGGATAGCCATGTTTTGTACAGAGGGTGCTTAAAACTTCCTTAGGAGTTTTTAAAAGATCAATTCCTATATTCATCATCTACTCCTAAATCCATTTTCGATTAATCGGTTTTTCTTCATTTTTATCATCCTTCCTTTGAGATGAAGATGAAGATGAAGATGAAGATGAAGATGAAGGTAAAGGTAAAGGTGAAGGTGAAGGGCATTCTTTAAGTAATGCTTGTGCATTGCTAGAGCACTCCGAATCTGATGCATCAGCATTACTTGAGCTTTTATTCCAACGAGCTTGTGCTGCTAATTTCCCACGTTCAGATTTCATCTTTTGATTGAGAATAGCTTGTTCTTTTAATGTAGTGATGTAGTTAGATTGAATAAATCCATTTACTTCTTCAAAAAGATTCAGGATTTTTAATGTAGTTATTAGGCTCTTGGTTTTAGGACTAGTTAGTTTGGTCACACTCATCAAAATGTTGGGTTCACTTGGTATAGGACCATTCTTCCAAAAGTCCATCATGAGAAAAAGGGTAGCACCCACTTGTTCGCTCGAAAGTCGAGTAAATTTCGCTTGAAGATCACCAATATACAGTGGCATCCAAATTGTTGCGTCAGTATTCATTTTGAACCTACAAAAGGTAGGGGCATTTCAAACATGCCCCAGAAGAGAATTAAGAAAATATTTTTAAAAAAAGTATACGAGCCGTTTGTATGAGATCTTCTAAGTCGTATACGGTGAAATCATTGGTAATGGGATAGTTTTCACATAAACGATCAGCCCAAAGACGAAGGGCTTGATGATCATTGAAGCAGCTATTTACTTTGAGCTTAGTAGCCAAACGATCTAAACGAGGGATTTCAAACTCAGTGATAATATGATTTGCCATTGCATCGGCAGCTTCACATACGACGACACCATCAAATACTGATTTATCAAACATGGTGAATCTCCTGACAGCCAGAATTAGGCAGTACAAGGAAATAGGGATTTCGTTTAGATTTTATTTTCTTTATCATTGGTAAGTACCTCATGATTTACGTCTTGGTGGTATCTCAGGCTTGTTTGCACGACTTATGGTTCACTTTGGCGAGAGAGGTATAAGTTGTTTGCACAGGCCTGAATTTTTTGTTCTTCGTAAAATATATGGGGAATTATCTGCAGCTATGGCATAATCAACCTCATAAAAAGTACTAGGAAAGTAGGAAAATTTATTCCTTAGACGTAAATTATCATAATTTTACGGGATTTCAAGTATTTTTTACTATTTAACTAGGAAAAAGTATGATTAAGTCGAACTTGGCTGTATTGTTAGCTGAAAGAAAAATGCGTGTTGCAGATCTTGTAAAAGAGACAGGTATTAATAAAAGTACGCTTTATAAACTGTATAACGACGAGTCCGTTCGTATAGATTTTGAGACGATTGATAAGATTTGTACTGCTTTAGAAGTAGAAGTGGGAGAGTTATTGATTTATATAAAATATGAGTAGCTTTTTATTTATATTATTAAGATTCATATTAAATATAGTTGTTAATTTTCTGATCTACCTCAAATGAATTGCTCATTAGTATCCATACTAAATAATTAAGTGGGGATTAGAAGTTTTGATATATGATTTATTGTAACTGTTAGATCATCAGGAAGTATTTTTAGCATGAAGGATGTAATTGCAAATATTCTGCATACTCAACCTAATTTAACGGGAAGGGAAATTGCTAAAATTCTTGGTGTTGAAAAGAAGGAGGTAAATTCCTTCCTTGATAAAAATCAAGAATATTTTTTCAAAGATGACAATTTTAGATGGTCAATAATTTCTTCCATATCCGAAATAGAAGTACCTAAGAAAGTAGAAAATTTGATTATGCAGCATGAACATGAAATTAGTAATTTTGCTAAGAATAGGCTGATCCAATTATTGGACTATGTATCTCATCAAGCTGAGGATACTCAAAAAATTCAATATGAAATTAATGGTAATAGATTTTATTCCTATGATCTTAAAAAACTTCGTGGTTTAAAGATTCTGAATGATAGTGATTGGTGGTTTCAAATTGAACGCTTACAACTTCAATCGATGCCTATACCATCTAAACAACTGTCTTTGCACATCCATGTTGAAACTGAAAAAGTACCGACTTTTAATTATGCTAGTTTAAATAAGCTAGTATCTTTTAAGCGAGTTGATCACTTGCGATTAGCTTACTTTTTAGTGGCAAATGATTTGATCACTAAAATTGGCATAATTCAGAAGTTGTTTAAAGAATTTGAAAATTATCGAAATAATTGGGAACTTTGGAAACAAGACAATGATGAGATTAAAAAATCCATTATTGTTTATGACAAATTATTCTCTTGGAATACTGCAATTAACCTAGGTGGAACAGGCGATGGTGAGGAAATTGTTGCAGGTTTTGGTTTAGTTGATTGGGTACTTCCTACTACTCAAAAATCTTATTCATATCCTTTAATTACTATTCCTTTAGAAATGGAAATAGAAAAAAATGGATTAATACGTGTAGGTGCTAAAGATACACGTGCCAATATCGAAATGGATGCCATTTTATTAGAGGATGATATACCCACTTCAGGGCAAGTGAAATTAGCTTTAAAAGAAAACTTAGATAATGGGCGTTCACTAGCATTATTTGAAGGAGAAACATATTCAGATCTAGTCGAAGCCTTTGTTGCTAATATCTTCTCAAGAGGAACAATTGTTGAGGCAGAGAATAGAGCGATACCATCTAAGAACTTAACAGTGACATTAACATCGGTACTGTTTAGTCGCCCTAAAAGAAATTCTATTTTAAGTGATGATATTGAGTTATTAAAAACTAGGCTTAATGATCCATCAGTAATTATACCTGAACAACCTTTATCATTAGTGACAGAGTTAAGTAATAATATTAATAAAAAGGAGACTTACAGTTTTAGGGGGCGTTCTGGAACTGAAGGATTTGGATCAAAAGTTGAAGAGCTTTATTTCCCACTGCCTTATAACAAAGAACAAATTACTATTGTTCAGAACCTGCTAACTAGCAGTGGTGTAGTGGTGCAAGGTCCGCCAGGTACGGGTAAAACACATAGCATTGCAAATATTATCTGCCATTATTTGGCGAATGGAAAAAAAGTACTAGTAACTGCACAGCAGTCACATGTTCTGAAAACAGTACATGAGAAGATTCCTGATGAGTTAAAACCTTTAGTAGTTAGTAGAATTGGCTCAAGTAAAGAAAGTAAAAATCAGCTTGAATCTTCAATTGATCTGATTGTCCAAAAGATTACTCAGATGAATGTTGGTGAGGTTCAAAGAACGATTGAAGTTTTAAAACAACAAGTGGATCATAATCATCATGAAATGGCTTTGATTGATCGAGAAATATATAACTTTGCAGAAAAGCATTATCAGAATATTGAGGTAGATGGTAATAAAAAATTACCTATGGATATCGTGAAGACGGTATTAGAAAGTAGAGCATCCTATGAATGGTTTACCGACCAATTAACTTTAGAGAATAAAGACCAGTTTCCTTTTTCCCAGATTGAATTGATTCAACTGAGAGACTCAAGGAAGAAAATAGGTACAGATTTACCATTCATAAATTATGGCTCTCTGCCAGTTCCTGAGAGATTATTAGATTCGACGAGTCTAAAAAAATTAAGTGAATTCTTAAAAGAAAAGGATGAGATTGAGGAATTCTTAAAGAAAAATGACAAACATAGTTTCAAGGAAATTACTTCTGAAGTAGAAATTAATGAGCTAAGAGATTGGTTAAAGATTTATCTGGAAGATCTAAATCTTGTTCTTGATCATGCAGAACCATGGTTATTGAGTTATTTCAAAAAGATAAATTCAGAAGATAAGGGTATGGAGCTGGATATCTATACGAACCTTATTCAAGAAGTTCAACCTTTAGTGGAATACAGAAAATCGCTATTAACTGATCCCATAGAGCTGAATTTTGAGATACAACCAAACTCAAAAGAATACCAAGCTGTTCAACGTGCTGTTGATATAGGTAAGCCATTTAATTGGTATCATTTTGGTACTGCTGAATTACAAGAATTATTTAAGTCAATTAAAGTTTCTGGAAAATATCCTGATACATCAGATGAGTGGAAAAGAGTTAAAGAATATATTGATAGAAGGCAAACTCTTAATGTTTTTATGAGTAAATGGAATAGTATTGCAGCACAATTAGATATCCCTTTAATCGAGTTAAATAATCGTGGTATTGATGAAATATTAAAAGAGTTCACGCAGCTCATCATTAGAACCCAAAAATGCCTAGATTTGAAAAATAAGTATTTGGATGTATTTAGTGCCAATTATCTAAAAGTTTTTAGTAGAGCTAAATCTTTTGATTTCTATGGATTACCTAAAAATATTGATGACTTGATTCAATTATTAGGTCAGAAGTTAAAAATATTTAATTTAGAAGTCTATCAACAGCAACTGGCTGATCAAATACTTTATTTATCAGAGTTTGATAATAAAATATCAAATCAGTTGAAAAAAATTGTGTCCCAGGTTGATTCAGATTCGCTATATGAAAATGAATTAAGAGAATATGCCGATCTATTAAAGAAATTAGCTCATTTGAAAGATCTAACTGAGGATTTTGACAGAGTTAAATTGGCCAGTATTAAATTGAGCCAAACAAATGCTGTGATTCTTAGTAAAGATATTCTAGAGATTCCTTACGCCCAAGAAATTGAGGATCCTATATTACGTAACACATTGGTCGAGGCTTGGGAATGGAAGCGTCTTGAGACTTTTGTAATGACTATTAGTAATACAAGTCGAATTGAAAACTTGTATGAGCGTCGTCGTATTCACGAGAAGAATCTGTCTCAGAATTACGCTCAATTGGCAGCAAACAAGACGTGGTTGGCATTAAAGGAAAATGCCTCAGATAAAATTTTAGTTGCATTACAGCGCTATAAAATTGCTGTACAACACTATGGAAAAGGGACAGGCAAGAACGCTCCACGTTATAGAAAAGATGCTCAAGCGGCCCTTAAAGAGGCAACAGCAGCTATTCCTTGCTGGGTCATGTCACATCTTCAGGTTTCTGAATCTATGCCTGCTGAATTAGGTCTCTTTGATTTAGTGATTGTAGATGAGGCGTCACAATCATCAATTGACGTATTACCTGTTTTAATGCGTGCTAAAAAATTATTAGTTGTAGGGGATAATAAACAGGTTTCTCCAAGTAATGTCGGTCTAGCAAGTGCTCAAATTGATGTATTAAGAAATCGTTATCTACATGGTCAGCCACATGCTGCATATTTAACACCAGATATGTCTTTATACGACATGGCTTCTTCTATCTATGAGTCAAGCGTGATGCTTCTAGAGCATTTCCGCTGTCATCCTGCGATCATTAGTTACAGTAATAAAAACTTTTATGGTAACCGTATTAAGCCAATGCGATTATCGAAGAAATCTGAGCAGTTAAGCCCAGCCTTAGTCGCAATTTATACACCGCAGGGGTATAGAGAATCTAAAAACAGCAAACATATTAATCGAATAGAAGCGAAAGCAATTATTGAGGAAATGAAGCTTCTTCTTAAAGATGAACGATATGCGAATAGATCAATTGGCGTGATCTCATTATTGGGGCCAGCACAGGCTGAGTTCATTCAATCAGAAGCTTTGAATGAATTTGGTGCAGGGGCTCTTACCCAAGTTCAATTTGCTTGTGGGGATGCCTCAGCATTCCAAGGTGCAGAAAGAGATATTATTTTCCTATCTATGGTAGCAGATCCTCAGAATTGTCATGCTTTGAGTAGATCCGATCATGAACAGAGATTTAACGTGGCTGCAAGCCGTGCTCGTGAACGGATGTATCTTGTCCACTCCGTGAGTGGTGATCATATATCACCAAAAGATTTAAGGCTGAATTTACTCAATCATTTTTATGATTTGCAAGAGGATCAAAAAGCATCATTTGAAGCAAAATTAGAGTTATGTGAATCAGAGTTTGAAAAATCTGTATTCATGGTATTACATAAAATGGGATACACAGTTACTCCACAGGTCAAGGTTGGAAGCTATCGAATTGATTTAGTGGTTGAATCGGATGGAGATCAGCGTTTAGCAGTTGAGTGTGATGGTGATAGCTATCATGGGCCAGAACAATGGCATGATGATATGATTCGTCAACGTGCTTTAGAACGTGCAGGATGGACATTCTGGAGATGCTTTGCATCGAGTTGGTCAATTGAACGTGAAAATATGGTTCAGTCTTTGATTGAGAAACTCAATGCAATGAGTATTAAACCTACGAATCATGCTAGTAGTTTAATTCAAGATGTAGAGCAAAGAGTTTGGGTAAATAAAGAACCTGAAGAGAATGTAATTCAAAAAGTTCAGCAAGATCTTTTTATATTGAATTAGTTTATAAGGGTAATCCCCTTATTTTATTAAGTTAATGAGTAGGAAAATCAAAGTTCTTATCATTGTTTATAATAGGGTAGTTGCCATCAACTGCTTTACAGGACTGCTCACGATTGAAAAAAATATTTTAAAGCTTTTTATTGATGGTATTGTTTGATCTTATTCTATTTGTTCTAGCTCAGATTTGAGCTAGAACAAATAATTAACTATTTTTTTTACCAACTATCAATAGTATCAGCTAAATGCTGCATCATCTCTCTTCCGTCATTTAACCAGCTTGCGTGGTTATAAGGTGCTCGTGATATATCTCCATCTACATGGACTAACTGTATCAATTCCTGCTGCACTTCTGCTTATTTGGATAGATGGCTATTCAACGCAACTTTATTTAATTTTACAAACTCTCTTCGTCTTTACTGGGCTAAACTCAATATAAAATATTTATCCATAGTAAGAATGATGAATCACTTTCCTAAAGTTATTGTGATTGATGCTTTTGGGACACTTGTCAAAATTGGTGAGAGCCGATCCCCATATCGTAAGTTGATGAAGTGGCTAAAAGCTAATGGTAGAAAACCAAGTGCACAAGATGCAAAGATCATCATGTCAAATCCTGTTGATGTTGCACAATTAGCGATGAAGTTCGGAGTAGAACTACCAGGGCAACTTTTGAGGGAGATCAACAATGATCTTCAGCTTGAATTAAGCACAATTCAACTGTATGAAGATACAATGCCTACGCTGCAAATTTTAAAAGAAAGAGGTTTTAAAATTGCGCTTTGTTCCAACTTGGCGATGCCTTATGGTGAACAACTTAGAAAACTACTCCCTGATTTTCTTGATGCTGTTGTATTTAGTTATGAGGTTGGAGCCATAAAGCCTGAACATCAAATTTATAAGGTGATTCAGGCACATTTTGGCTGTGATTTTCCAGAAATGCTCTTTATTGGAGATCATCCCATTTTGGATGTTGAAACACCTATTTCCTTAGGGATGAAGGCAAGGCTCATTGAACGTCATAAAAACCAAAGACTGTTAGATGTCATGGGTGATTTAATCTAACAGTATTATTTTTGATGTCATTCATGCCAATGATCAATAGTATCAGCTAAATGCTGCATCATCTGTCTTCGATCTTTTAACCAACTTGCATGGTTGTAAGAAGCTCGGGACATGTCACCATCTACATGGGCTAACTGTAATTCAATCCAGTCCTTACTGTAATTCTGTTCGTTTAAATAGGTGGATGCAGTTGCACGGAAGTCATGCATGGTAATATGGCCTAGACCCATGTTAACGAGTGCTTCATTGAGTGTATTTTTCCCCAACATTGATATGCCATCATCCCCAGGGAATAAGTAAATACTGTCAGGGTAAAGCTGTAACTGCTCTTTTATAATTTCTAGCATTTGTGTAGATAAAGGTACAACATGCGTCCTATTCTTCTTCATATTCCTTTTACCATCCTTAATCTGTGCATTTGATACACGAGGAATAGTTAAGGTCGCATCTTTTAGATTAACAAAAGACTTTTTAGCCCTGCGTATTTCTATCGTACGTAGCATACTGTATAAGGCAGTCCTTAAAGCATTCTGTGTGCCAGTAGTTCCACCATATTGATTGATCAAAGCCAGAATCACTTTCTTATCTTTTTCTTCTAAAGGGGTAGCGTGATTAACAGGAGGACGTCTGATATAGCTGCGTAGCGCAATTGTAGGATCATTGATTATCTTCAGTGTGATAATTGCGTATTGCATGACTTCAGCGCAGATTTGTCTTACATAGATTGCTTTAACTTCACCAGTACCTCTTTTGCTTTTGCGAATTCGTGTAATGGTATTATCCAAAATCACTCGAATATCATTTGAATTCACTTCTTTGATTGGCTTATTGCCAATGACGGGATAGATATCTTTTTTAAAGTATCTCAGCCTGTTTTCATACCATTCTTGTGAGTGAGTGTCCTTGTACTTTTCTAAATATTCATTCGAGATACTTTTAAAAGTATGCTGTATTGCATCCAATGCGGAATCAAGCGCTTTCTTTTGCTCTGTTACAGGGTCGAGATTTTGAGCTAAAAGACTACGATACTCACGTGTCTTATCACGAGCGTAAGATAAGCTAATCTCTGGGTAGGCACCAATCGTTAACATTTTGGGGATGTTTAAATAACGGTAGCGGTAACGCCAGAATTTTCTTCCTGATGTTCTTACTTCAATGCATAGCCCAAAATGGTCTGCAACACGATACATTTTATCTTTGGCTTTTAATTGCTTGATTTGAAAATCATTTAACATGAGGATGTGAGTAAGACCTTATAATTGATTTCGTTACTCACAAGGTTACTCACAGATTTTAGTAATGTCACGTGTACTAAGGTGACGCGTGGTAATTCCGGAACATTATTAAAAACAATTGGTTAAGTATCATGGTAATGCAAGGTTATACGTGCGGACATGGTTGTGAAGCATGATGTAATCTGTCCAAGCTTTATTTAAGCCATTGATATTTCATATATGGATATGGCTTGAATATATTTATCGCTTCACTACAAAAGTTTTCTTGATATAGTGGAGTGAATAAAAAAGGTCGCTTTGTGCGACCTTTTTTATTTCCTGAAATATTTACTCTATGAATCGTTAGTTAAAACAGAGAGGCTTACCTGAAAAATATTTAATTTAAGAGTTCAGTCCTATGGTTTATTCCTATTGCTAAAAAATTTTTAATATATAAAATTTTAGAAAAATAATTAAATTTGGAAAAAAATACCATAGAGATAATTTAAAAAATTATTGCGAAATTAAGCTCATTTTAGAGAAAGATTTTAAAAATAATTAAAACCCTTATAAATAGTAAGGGTATAAGCTAAATATAAAGAAATAGTCCAAGATACCTAGATTTAAGTTTTTTATAAAAGTGTAATGTGTTGCCAGTGTAACTATTTAATTGAATTATAAAATAATTAGCTGGATATAGATTTAAATTTTTCATTTTTTAAAATTAGTTTGTCTCAAAGCAAATATCCTGGTTATTTTAGAAAAAGCAGATTTTTTACTAGATTTTCTCTATGAGAATAGATTTTCAGGTTTGCGAAAGCGAGAAAGAGTGGTATGCATAATTTTAAATTAAAAGGTGCACCGGGCTCCAAATCAGGTGACCAGCTTTATCGAGAGTTCAAGCAATTTGAACAGGATATTCTAATTGAAGATAGACGAGCTGCTGAATTTCAAAAAAAGATGATTTTAATTATTTTAGGACTATGTATAGGGTTGTTCATTGCTACTTTAACAATGTTTCTATAGAACCTATAGGGTAAAAATCGGTTGATAAAAAATATAATGTTCTTCCATATTATAAACTAAATCAGTATAGAACTTTTTGTAACGAGCTTATCGGTTATCAGAAGGGTATAAAAATTGGCGAGTGCCCAAAAACAGACTCGCTTAATGGGGTAAAATATATTAAAAACAGTTCATGCTCTTAATTAATATAGCAGGTAAGCAGTGAAAATATTTAAAACACTCATCAGTTTGGTTAGTTTTACAGTGCTTTCTTCAACTGGCATGGCTTCAACAGCTACACCAACTGAACAGGTGCCGGGTTATTATCATCAGCAGTGGGGTAAATATACAGTTACCGCTTTACTGGATGGCACCAATTATATGTCACCTAGTCTATTTAAAACGCTAAATAATTCTCAGGTAAAACATATTCAGCAGATTTTAAAAAAATACCATAATGATCAGCAACAGGGTGTACAAACATCGGTAAATGCTTTTCTAATTAATACTGGAACAGCGCTAGTTTTAGTAGATAGTGGTGCTGCTAGCTGTTTTGGTCCCCATCTCGGTTCAGTGAGCAGTAATCTGGTCAAGGCAGGCTATCGGCTTGAGGACGTGAATGTAGTGTTACTGACGCATTTACATCCTGACCATGTCTGCGGTTTAACTAAAGAGGGCCAAAAAGTTTTTCCAAACGCTAAAGTCTATGCTCATGAACGTGAAGTAAATTACTGGTTAGGTCAGACACCAGTAAATTTGTCTAAAGAACAACTGGAAAATTATCAGTCAACCCGCAACAAAATTCAGGACGCGATAGCACCTTATCAACAAGATAAACAATTTATAACTTTTAAAGAGGGGCAATCGATTGCTGGCCTTCAGGTGATGGATACACGTGGCCATACACCCGGCCACCACAGTTTTGTGCTGGAGCAGAATAAAGATAAAATGGTTTTTATTGGAGATACAGTGCATTCGCACAGTGTGCAGTTTGAAGCGCCGCGTACTGCTATTGAGTATGATATCCAGCCAGATGAGGCTGTAAAAACCCGACTTAAACTGTTCAGTAAAATTGCAGATGAAGGTAGCTGGGTGGCTGCACCACATTTACCTTTTCCGGGTATTGGACATATTTCTAAGGGTGCCAATGAACAGTATCTCTGGATACCTGTCTATTTTAATAATGTCTTGCAAAAATAATTTCTAATAAATGGCTTCATGTGAAGCCATTTTTAATTTTTATTACCTTGTAAATTGGCAAGGTCGTTATATCCAAAATTTCGCTAATTTTATTTTCATAATGATCTCTTAAATAACTATTCTAATGAGCAGCAGCTCAGACTAAGAAAATGGTTTATAAGCCCCAATAACTTCAATTACATCTATAGTAATAGTGTTTAAACCACTTTTCTTCATATTCTCTCCTCATCTATTAGATTATATAAATTTATGTAAATGCGTAAGAATAATGAATTTTCGTCATACCTGTTCAATGTTATAACTTTAATCTGCCAGACTGTGGTACGCCATATTCTTTTTTCGTTCACTCTAGCCGAGCAGGTGGCCTGAACATTTATGTTGTCGAAATATTTCATTGAACGTCCCATCTTTGCAGGAGTACTGGCCATTATTGTAATGGCATTTGGTATTTTCTCTGTCATAAACCTGCCTGTAGAACGCTATCCGGATATTGCTCCACCGCAGATTACAGTAGCGGCTACATATAATGGCGCTTCTGCAGAAACCGTAGAAGAGAGTGTAACGCAGCTGCTTGAACAGCAAATCAAAGGCATTGATCATCTTTTATATTTTAGCTCCAGCAGTGATTCAGCGGGACGTAGCCGGATCAGTATTAGTTTTGAGAATGGGACAGACCCAGATACGGCCCAAGTTCAGGTACAAAATAGTATTAATGGCGTGCTCAGCCGTCTGCCGGAGGATGTACAGCGGCAAGGTGTTAATGTATGGAAATCGCTAGGCGATACGCATATGGTCATAGGCCTTTATGACCAGACTGGTAAAAGTAATAATATCGAATTATCTGATTATATGATGACCCATCTGGAACAGGAAATTTCCAGAATTGAAGGAGTTGGTGAAGTCGATGTTTTTGGCTCGCAATATGCAATGCGGATCTGGCTGAATCCAGATCGTTTAAAACAATATAATTTAATGCCAAGTGATATTCGTGCAGCTGTAGAAGCACAAAATACTCAGGTGGCAGCAGGGGGTATTGGAGACTTGCCTACAGCTAGTGAACAGTATCTGAATGCTAAAGTCAGTTCGGGTTCACGTTTAAAAACGGTTGAAGAGTTTGAAAATATTATAATTAAATCTTCTGCTAATGCCGGCTTTGTATATTTAAAAGATATTGCCCGAATTGAACTTGGGGCAGAGAACTACCAGTCATTTAATACCATTAATGGTTATCCATCAGCAGGTCTGGGCATTTCACTGGCTACAGGCGCAAATGCTTTGCAGACTTCCGCCTTGATTAAACAGACCATAGACCGTCTTACCGAGAAGCTACCAGCCGGTTATAAAATTGTTTATCCACGTGATAATACACCTTTTGTTCAAGAGTCAATTAAAGAGGTAGTTACAACTCTGATTGAAGCAGTGATTCTTGTAATTTTGGTGATGTTCCTGTTTTTACAAAGCTGGCGTGCAACCTTAATTCCTACCATTACTGTACCTGTAGTAATTTTAGGAACCTTTGCCATACTGTACGTATTAGGTTTAAGTGTAAATACATTGACTCTATTTGCTCTGGTACTGGCGATTGGCCTGCTGGTAGATGATGCGATTGTTGTGGTTGAAAATGTCGAGCGATTGATCGAAGAGAGGCAATTCAGCCCAAAACAGGCTGCCTTAGAGTCAATGCAGGAAATTAGCGGTGCACTAGTGGGTATTACGCTGGTTCTCACTGCTGTCTTTATTCCGATGGCATTTTTTAGTGGCTCAACTGGTGTCATCTACCGGCAGTTTTCAATTACCTTGGTGGCAGCAATGGCATTGTCATTGCTAGTCGCCTTGATTTTGACTCCTGCTTTATGTGCATTGATTTTAAAACCCAAGCAGCAACATGCTCGCTGGGCCAATGGGTTCAATAAAAAACTGGAGCGACTTAGACAGTATTATCTCAAAGTGATCCAGAGTTCCATGCAGCACAAAATGATTTATTCAGTCGTATTTATAGCCTTGATTGCTGTATTTGCGCTATTTTATCGTGCACTACCTAGCAGTTTTATTCCAAGTGAAGATCAGGGCACGCTTAATATCCAGTTTAGCTTGCAAAATGGCGCTCCAATGGCTAAAAGCCAGCAAGTAGGAGAAGAGATTCAGCGTTATTTCCTGAGTGAAGAACAAGAGAATGTTGAACTGGTACTTATCCGCTATGGCCGTAACTTTTCTGGTACAGGTCAAAATCTTGGACAGGGTTTCATTGCGCTCAAGCACTGGGATGATCGTCCGGGGCAGGAAAATTCTGCGCAGGCAATTCGTGAGCGTGCTACAAAGTATTTCAGTAATAATCCTGATGCCAGAATTATGGTCAATATGCCGGGAGCTGTTCGTGGTCTCGGGCAGACAGATGGATTGGAATTCTGGATTCGCGATATTAACGGCCAAGGCCGGACTTATCTAGAACAGCAGTTTAAGTCATTACAGACCAAAACTAATCAATATGACAGTTTTCAAAATCTGGACAAAAAAGCTAATCCGGATAAGGCTGAGTTGAAGGTCAATATTAACCAGAAACAGGCAATGGCAGCAGGCTTAAGTCAGCCTGCGATTAACAGTACTCTGGCGGCTGCTTGGGGTGGTAGTTATATTAATGATTTTATTGACCGGGGACGGATTAAGCGGGTCATTATGCAAGGTGATGCAGCTTATCGGGCACAACCTGAAGATTTATATTTCTGGTCTGTCCGTAATGATCTTGGTCAAATGGTTCCATTTTCTACATTTGCCAGTTTTGAATGGACTGGCGGGCCAGAAGTAGTTAACCGTTTCATGGGCTATACTGCATTACAAATGGAAGCAGATGCAGGATCTGGTTTTAGTACCGGTGAAGCGATGCAGGATGTCCAGGCCCTGATTGATCAATTTCCTGACATTGACTTAGCCTGGAGCGGTTTATCTTTTCAGGAACAGCAGTCCAGTAATCAGGCAATCTGGTTATATCTGGTGTCGATTGGCTTTATTTTTCTGTGCCTCGCTGCCCTTTATGAAAGCTGGAGCATACCGACAGCGGTTATGGCAGCAATACCACTTGGTATTGGTGGGAATATCCTGTTCAGTTATCTAGCTGGCTTTCCTAATGATATTTACTTTCAGATCGCATTGCTGACAACAATTGGTCTGTCATGCAAAAATGCCATTCTTATTGTTGAATTCGCTGCACTGGCCCAGCAACGTGGCAAAGATGCAGTAGCAGCAGCTCTGGAAGGCGCCAGCTTGCGCTTGAGGCCGATCTTGATGACTTCTCTGGCTTTTGGTGCTGGTGTAGTACCGCTAGTGTTTGCCTCTGGTGCAGGAGCTGCCAGCCGTCAGGAAATTGGTACCAGTGTTCTAGGTGGAGTCATGTTTGGAACGGTCTTGGTAGTAATATTCATTCCATTCATGTATGTTTTGGTCCGGAATCTGATGACAAGAAAACAGCACCTTGGCTAGTTGATTTATCTTGATTTGTCTTTCAAAAAACCTGACGAGATCAGGTTTTCTTACTTTAAAGACCGCCCTCAGTTTATGACTTTATTCGATAAATGTAGGCGTATTGCAAAATTATAGTGAAAACTCTCCAGAGCATGATAAAAGTAGTTTAATCCCCCTGATCAAAAATAAATTTTTATTTAATCAATAAATTATCATGAGACAGGCATGCCGCAGATTGCAGAGAAAATACAATATGTTCGCCAACAGCTCCGTTCTGAAAAGTTCAATACGGCTATTGGCCTTTTAAATGAATTAAATATTGCTGATCAGGCTAGTGTATTAAAAGGATTGACCCCTACAGAACAGGTCAAGATCCTGCAGAAACTGGATGAGCCAAGTGAGGCGTTTGCATATTTGCCGCTCAGCCAGCAAGCTGTTTTGGCTGAATTTATACCTGTTCCTGATCTCATCCCTATTCTTGATAATATGTATTCTGATGACTTTGTCGATATTTATAAAAAACTGTCACCAGAATTAAAACAACAGCTTATAACACTGCTATCTGAGGAGTCTCAAAATACCTTAAGAAAACTGGCGCTTTATCCTGAAGGTACAGCTGGTGCGATGATGAGTTCCAGCTTTGTTACCTTACACCAAGACTTATGCATGGATGAAGCCATCCAGGCGCTGCGTATAATCGCCGCAACACGGGAAACCCTTTATCTGGTTTATATTGTAAATGAGCAGAATCAGCTGATAGGTGTCATCTCTCTACGCCAGATTATTCAGGCCAGGCCCGAAGCTACAATTGCAGAGGTAATGGAAAGGGATGTGATTTATGTCTATACCTATGATGATCAGGAAGTCGTTGCTAAAACTCTGGCTTACTATGATTTAATCGCTCTACCTGTAGTGGATGAGCAGGAAAGAATGCTGGGCATTATCACTTATGATGATGTGATGGATATTGTAGAGGCAGAAACTACCGAAGATATTTTAAAATCCGGTGCAGTCAGTCCGTTAGCTGAGCTCAGCCTGAAAACTGCTCCCATCATAACCTTATACCAAAAAAGGGTATTTTGGCTGGTTATTCTGGTCTTTGGCAGTTTACTGTCGGGAATTGGAATTGCACATTTTGAAGAGATTATTTCAACTCACATTGTATTGGTATTCTTTCTCCCTTTACTGGTGGGCAGTGGGGGAAATGCCGGATCGCAGTCTGCTACTCTCATGGTGCGTGCCTTGGCGACCGGAGATGTACAGTTTAAAGACTGGTTCAGCTTGCTCGGCCGTGAAACTGTGGTGGCACTTTGTTTAGGCGTAACGATGGCTTGTGCCGTATCCATGCTAGGTTATATTCGCAGTGATCTCATGGTCGCGATTGTACTGGCAATTAGCATGGTAGGGATTGTACTCATGGGTTGTCTGACGGGTATGAGCTTGCCTTTTATTTTAAATAAGTTGAAACTGGACCCTGCCAGTGCTTCAGCACCTTTAGTTACCTCAATCTGTGATGCTACAGGCGTGATTATCTACTTATTTGTAGCATCCAAATTATTGTTTTAGTACACAGATTAATACGTCTCGTGTTTTAATCTGTTTTATGCTGATGACTCTCTAATGACTGGAATTGGTAATGCCCGGGCTTGAAAAACAAAAAAAACTTACTCAGCAAGAAGTGATCCGTCTGGAGCGTGATCTGGCCAAGTTTGCCAATATCATGGACTCTTTAGTTCGTATTCCTTTTACCAAGCAGGGAATCGGTGCGGATGCAGCCTTGAGCACGGTACCAATTGCAGGAGATCTGGCAGGCTTTGCCCTGACTTGTTATGCAGTTTACAAAGGGCGCCAGATTGGCGTGCCTTCCCATAAATTGCGGCCAGTTATTAAAATGGCTGCCCTGGATGCAGTAGTCGGTTTTGTGCCTGTAATCGGTACGGTATTTGATATATTTATCAGGCCGAGCCGCAAGGCACTTGATATTGTGCATGAACATATCCGCATAGAATATCAGATGACTACAGATATTCATTTAAGGCATCCCTATCTGCATGAGAAGTTAGAACGTAAACAGCAACATTCTACTTTCTGGCGCCAGCCAGTGGTGGCCTGGTTATGGCTACATATACCTGACTTGGTCGGAGTTCTGTTCCTGATTCTATTTGCAGCCGGTTTGTGGTTTGCTATCAGGCTGGCACAGCAGTATTTTTAAAATATACACTGCATTAGCTTAAAAGGTTAAATGTAAAAAAGCCTCCACGCAGGAGGCTTTTTTGAATCTGGATGAATCAACAGAAAAACTTATGGACAGTTGAGACGCTGTAAAGCAGCTACCCGGTCTTCAATAGTCGGGTGTGTCATAAACAGAGCAGCCAGACTAAAACCACCTTCTTTACCAGAAGAGATTGCAAAGGCTTTCATTTCTTTAGGCATCTGATCTGGCATGTCAGACTCTGCCTGTAGACGTAACAGGGCAGAAATCATAGCCTGTTTTCCGGCAAGCTGTGCACCCGCTTCATCGGCCCGATATTCACGGTAACGTGAGAACCACATGACAATTGCAGAGGCAAGAATACCAAATACAATATCCAGTACAATCGTAATTGCAAAGTAAGCCAGCCCAGGTGCTTCACTATCTTCACGGCCAAATACGTTACGGTCAATGAAGTCGCCTACTACACGGGCAAAGAACATGACAAAAGCATTCACTACCCCTTGAATCAGGGCAAGTGTAACCATATCGCCATTAGCGACGTGGCCGATTTCATGCGCCAGTACTGCACGCAGTTCATCCTTATTCATACGTTCAAGCAAACCGGTAGAGACCGAGACCAGTGCATCATTTTTGTTCCAGCCTGTTGCGAATGCATTAGACTGATAAGACGGAAAAATGCCCACTTCTGGCATTTGAATGCCAGAACGCTGTGATAATTCAGCAACGGTCTGCAATAACCAGGCTTCTGCCTGATTTTGAGGAGCATTAGGGTCAATAATTTGTGTACCGGTCGCCTTTTTAGCCATCCATTTGGACATAAAGAGGGAGATGAGAGAACCCACCATACCAAATACAAAACAGATGACTAAAAGGTTGCCCAGATTAAGGCCACCCGCACCATGATAACTTCCGACTCCGAAGAGCGACAAAATAATGCCAGCTACTACCAGTACCGCGAGGTTGGTTAGCAAGAACAAACCAATCCGCATCATTGAGATAATCCTCTTTTGATAGAAAAAATAAATCGATTTTGAAATATAAATCGTAAAACTAATATGCGGTGATGCTCGTTAAAATTCAAGAAAAACTTGAAAAATATATATAGAAAAAATGAATCAAAAGATCAGTTAGAAATATGAATACGTGCTGAGGCTGTAGCGTTAGAGCTGACATAAGTGCCTGGTGCATCTGTATAGGAGCCATCTGCCAGCGTAATAATTTGCCGGGGTGCATAGCTCCGGCCTGCAGCTTGAGTATTTGCAGCAGAATTCACTGTTTCCTGAACCAGCAACCCGTTTTCCGGATTATTACTGGCAGTAAGGTTTAGAGCTCCGCCCGAGTAAAGGTTGCTATAACGACTGGTGACCCGACGAACATAATCCTGGGTTTCACGGAATGGGGGAATACCACCGTATTTAGCAACATTACCTTCTCCTGCATTATAGGCTGCAAGAGCAAGATGCGTGTTGCCTTTAAAACGTTTCAGGAGCCAGCTTAAATATTTGGCTCCTCCTAGAATATTCTGATAAGGATCATATGCATTTGAGACATTAAAGCGCCGTGCTGTTGCAGGCATTAATTGCATCAAGCCCTGTGCACCTACAGGAGAGCGGGCATTTACATTAAAGCCTGATTCAGTGTGCATAACTGCTTTAATCAGACCTTCACTGACACCATGCTGCTGAGCCGCCTGTTTGATTATATGATCAAAAGCATCACGATTTTTGCTATAGCTTGGCAATACCGCCGCTTCTGACTTTCCCCAGTTACTATAACTGTGAATATTACTCTCGGGATAATAAGTAACTTTAACTTTCTTTAATGAACTGTCATTCATTTTACGGTTAGTCAGGAGGGTGCTGCCACTTTGGTCTTTATAGACATACATTTGACCTGCACTACTATAGCTTGAAGTCAGTACAAGTACGGCACATCCCCAGATACCCAAGCGTGAAATATCAAAGTAAGTTTTCATAGTAATCTGTAAGCAACTTGGAGCTCAAAATTCAGTCTGAGTTTAACAAAAAACTCTACAATGGAAACCAAAAACTTGAGTTTCTTTAACAAAAAAAATTGAAAAAAAAGCAAGACTATTTGTTTTGAAAATAACCAAATAAATAAAAAAAATTTTTTAAAAAGTATAGCTTGACATATATAAGTAATTGTAATTATTAATAAATATTAATTGATCAAAAAATGATCAATTTAAATAAAACCCTTAATAGGCCGATTACACCCCCTGTCAAGCCTAGAGAAATCCACAATTTTATCCACAGGTTTTGTGGAAAACTGTGGAAAAGTCCAAAATATAAGCATTTTGATACAATTTTGAACGCGAGCGTCTATTTTTTATACAAAGGCTTATTTTTTTCTGACCAGTGGTGTTCCACATTAATTGTAATTCGGTGATGCGAATCGGAGGGAGATCGGCTAAAATCGCGCGGTATTTCTTTTATGGGTAATTCTGTTCTATGTACTCGCCAGTTGAGTCCAACCAGGGATTTAATTTCAAGCCAGAACTGCCAACCAGTTCAGCCTATTATCGTCTGCTTAAAAAGCTGCGTCGCCAAGTTGGCCATGCTATTCGTGACTTCAAGATGATTGAAGATGGCGACAAGGTAATGGTGTGCGTATCGGGTGGTAAAGACAGTTATACCTTGCTGGACATTTTGCTACAGTTCAAGCGTATTGCACCAATTAACTTTGATGTAGTTGCTGTCAACCTAGACCAGAAGCAGCCTGGTTTTCCGGAGGATGTCTTGCCGCGTTATATGGAAGAAAACAATATTCCATATTACATTCTGGAAAAAGACACCTATACCATTACCAAACGCTTGACACCGGAAGGTAAAACATACTGTGCTGTGTGCTCTCGTTTACGCCGTGGATCCCTATACGGTTTTGCCCAGGAAATCGGCGCAACTAAAGTTGCTCTTGGACATCACCGTGATGACATTCTGGCAACTTTCTTTTTGAACCTGTTTCATGGTGGCAGTCTAAAAGCCATGCCACCAAAACTGTTGTCATCTGACAAAAAGAATATTCTGATTCGTCCACTGGCTTATGTGGAAGAGAAAGACATTATAAAATATGCGGAGCTGCGCCAGTTCCCAATTATTCCATGTAATCTCTGTGGGTCTCAGGAAAATCTGCAGCGCGCAATCATTAATGATATGTTGCGTGATTGGGATAAAGCCCATCCGAAACGTCTGCACAGTATTTTCGGCGCTTTGCAGAACGTATCACCATCTCAGCTGGCTGACCGTGAACTGTTCGATTTTGAGATACTTGATTCGCAACGTGAGTATGACTTCAAAGAACCGGAAAAAACTAATCGTCTGGATGTAGTTAATTTGAGTTTTGCTGCTGAATAAAAGCAAATATTAGGCATCTTGCCCAGTTAAGGTGCCTATTTAAATCAGTAATACATAAAAACATCAAAAACTGAATGATCAGTACAAAAAAATTGTTCTAATTGCCTCATTACATGCTATAACAAAATAAAAGCTCACAGCTTCATGAATATGCTGTCTGGAAAGACAGCTCTATAAATTGAAAAATATACTTGAGGAAAAATTATGCCTGCGTTACTCACTGATGATTGGTTTGCAACTGTTGATAAATTAACTGCTGAAGCAGGTGATTTGAACCTGCCACCAGCCTTGGCTAATCTGGCAATTAATCTTGTAGTTGTAAATGCAGACAATAATACGACTGAACTTTCATTAGATGGTGGAAAAATCCAGAAAGGTCTGTCTTCAAATGCTAAAACTACTTTGAATATGGATGGCGAAACCCTGCGTAAAGTCTTCCTTGAATTCGATATGGCAGCTGCGATGCAAGCATTTATGACAGGCAAAATTAAGGTGCAGGGCGATATGTCACAATTGATGGCATTACAGACTGTAAAGCCAAGCCAAGAGCAGAAAGACCTGTTTAAGAATATCCTTGCGCAAACTTCTTGAAAAAAGAAGTTTAAGAGAAAAAAAGCTTACCGTGAAGGTAAGCTTTTTTTATGAATTAAATTCTTTGTCTTACATTCTATATCATATATAACACTTTTGTCTAAATTGTGACCAGCTCAGACTTCTTGATATGTTCAAGATAGGCTCGAATACGGGTAACATATTGCACAGCCTGATGATAACGACCATTACTGGTCTGATGGCGTTCCAGATAATCATAAAGATTTACCCAGTTATTTGGATTACGGCCTTGGGTTTGAATACGTTTTTGAATCTGGCCAACAGCACCAGGACCCATATTATAAGCTACCAAGGCGTACCAGTGACGGTCCGGATAAGGAACGTCAGAAAACTTGTCGAGCATTAAATCATAGTACTTGGCCCCGCCTTGAATACTCTGATGGGGATCTGTACGGTTCTGTACTCCCATAGCTTTAGCTGTACTACTGGTGAGCATCATCAGGCCACGTACGCCTGTAGGTGAAACTGAATTGGGCTTTAGATAAGATTCCTGATAGCCAATTGCAGCCAGCAGGTGCCAGTCCAGGTCATAACGTTCAGCACTTTGCTGAAAACTCGCTTTATAAATCGGCATACGTTTTGACAAATCACGCTGAATGGTTTTCCAGGCATCAGGCTGTACTACATTACGGTTGTAAAAAGAAGCCAACTGACGAATGGCCCCATTTTGTTTACCTTGGCAAATATAGCCACTTGCAGTAGCAGCTAGCGGTTCTTCGGCCTGCTTGAATACCCAGTTCAATGCTGGGTTTAAACCATTTTTAACCAGACTGGTTGTATCTCCACAGCTTGCAGAGAAAGACGTCAGCTGGTGCTTTTCAATAGTATTAAAGTCAGCCGTAGTCATTGCCATATTGGCTTTGCCTTGAGCGACCCAT
The DNA here is from genome assembly GCF_000620525.1 of Acinetobacter sp. UNC436CL71CviS28. NCBI lineage: Bacteria > Pseudomonadati > Pseudomonadota > Gammaproteobacteria > Moraxellales > Moraxellaceae > Acinetobacter > Acinetobacter sp. UNC436CL71CviS28. Next base: position 10,025 of record NZ_JIBB01000036.1, on the reverse strand, counting down.
TTTAAAGCTGTTGCGTTGTCTGCAACTGTCTTTAGTTCGAGCCTGACATTCAGGTTTTGAGCATAATTACGGACAAGATCATAGCCGAAGCCATACATAATCTTGCCATCTTTAACTAAGGTCGTTGGGCTTTCCACCGTGACCACAGTTAACGTATTGGTATTCACAACGGAATTATATTGTGAAGCTTTACTTGCATTAATATTGTGCCAAGGTACAAGAGCTGTGCTTAATACAAGTAATCGAACAGGGAGAGTAGAAAATAAAGAGTTAAGGCTAAGCCTTGACCCAAAAGTTGAACTACTGTGCATGGTGTCTCCGCTAAAGTAACTTATGCCCTAAAAGGCAGACAAAAACGGGTCTGCAACTTTTATAAGTTGATAAATTCAATAAGAGGATGGGCAGTCATGAAGTCATTTAAAATGACAGGGATGAAATAAAACTGTGTAGTTTAACTACATAGATAAAAAGAACATAAATACTAAAAAGTGAACGGATAATAAAGTGCAAATTTTATTATGTCAAATTTTGATCAAAAATAGCTGGGCGATATTTATATAAATAATTGATATTAATAAATTTTAAATTAAGATTGTGATAATATGTTGAAACTGTATGGCATAATAGATAATTATATAAATTGAATACGTGTTTAAACTGAATATTCATAATGAAATCTAACTTAATTACTCGAGCCGGCTATGACCGGTTGGTGGCTGAATTACAACAGCTCTGGCACGAAGAACGTCCGGAAATAACCAAGAAAGTTAACTGGGCTGCCAGCCTGGGCGATCGTAGTGAAAATGCCGATTATCAATATAATAAACAGCTCTTACGCAAGATTGATCGTCGGGTAAGATATTTAGGAAAACGGCTGGAAGAGCTGAGAATTGTTGACCATTCACCTGAACAGGACGGGCGCGTTTACTTTGGTGCCTGGGTAGATATTGAGAATGAATATGGTGAACAGAAAACTTTACGAATTGTCGGGGTAGATGAGATTTATGATTATCATCCTCAACATATTTCAATTGATTCACCTATGGCTAGGGCATTACTTTCAAAACAGGTGAATGATGAGATTGAAGTTATGACCCCTTCAGGGAAGAAGCAGTGGTATATCAATGCAATTCGTTATGAAAAACCATAAAATTTATAATATCTGGTTCTATTTTGAACACTTGTCCAATTAAATCTACAAAATGATTTGCCAATTTTACGAATAGTTTATATGATAGCGCTCGTTGGAAGCGTGGCAGAGTGGTTTAATGCACCGGTCTTGAAAACCGACGAGGGTTCACGCCCTCCGTGAGTTCGAATCTCACCGCTTCCGCCAGAATTCTAAATAAGCCGCTTATCTAGCGGCTTATTTTTTTATCATTGTCTCTTTAATAATAGCCATTTATTAATAAGAGTAGTGTAGACAATAAAAATATAAAAATTAATGTAGCAAAATAATTTCTATTTAATCCTTATTATTGAATGTTAGAATTTGTTAAAAAGATTAGTCTTCTTATTATTTAATTCCCTGTTTTAAATAAAATTAATATGTAATCAATAAATAATTTTCTCACAGTACTATCGGTTTTATCTGTATTTTTATTTTAGAGAATATAAGATAATCATTATCTCGGTGACTTTATAGTATTTATAAAACAATGAAAAAAATCTACTTAACGATTTTTGGGTTTGTGATAAGTTTAGGGGTACAGGCTCAAAATAACCCAATGGATACCGCTGACGTTTATCCATTGTGGGAGCAGTATTACCAGGTTGAAAGTCAGGATACTAATAAAGCAGACAGTTTACTTAACCAGATTGCCCTAAAGACACCAAATGATCCTAAAGTCTGGAAAACTTGGGCATACTTGGCCTTGCGTCAAAATGATAATAATAAAGCCTTAGAATATATTAATCGTTCGCTTGCCTTAGACTCATCTGATGATCAGCTTCTCATGCAAAAAGCTTATTTGTTAAATGTGGCGAATAGAAATGATGAAGCACTCGTTATATTCAAGCAATTACAAAGCTCTTCCAATCAGGAAATTGCATCCCAGTCTAAACAGGCGGTACAGAACCTGTCAGGAACAGGTAATACGTCAGCCAAGAAAACCTTTGCTGATGTTTATTTCTCGCCTTCTTATGAAGGACGTTATGACACTACAATTTTACCGTTAAAGATTCGTTATGGCCGTTATTTCGATGAAAACAATCAAGGCCAGATCTATGGATTTGCCAGTGTCAATCGTGATACCCGTTCCACAGGCGGCGCCCGTCCAGAAATTATTGACCAGAATGCCGCCATAGTAGGTTTGGGGGTAAACTACCGTCCGTGGAAATGGCCTGTTTACCTATATCTGGAAGCAGGTGGTAGCTATGATCTGATTGATCTGAACCGGAAAAAATTTAGGGAAAGCATTAATGGTGGTTTAACAGGCTATCAGGAGTGGTACTGGGGGATGGATCAGGCCAGCCATATGCCAGCTCAGCAAAGTAATCAGTATTTTGCTGAACTTTATGGTAATGCCGCTGCTTATTCACGTGAGGATTATAATCTGATCAGTGATTTGCGATTACGGACAGGCTGGAATTTTAACTATAATGATTGGGGTAATATACAGGCTTATGTGAAACTGCATACCATTAATGATAGTGAACAGGAATATTATAATAACATAGCAGAAATAGGGCCCGGCATCGCATGGCAACCAGCAGGGCTGCCGTTAAAACTACGTATTGAACAAATGTACGGGAAATATGTTAATGGAACCCCGGCATCTGTAGATAGTAGCTTTGATAATACCCGTGTTGAATTAACGTTTTACCGGAGTTTCTAATAATGCTAATACATATTTCTTTTATTTTCGGAACTCGCCCTGAACTGATTAAGCTGGCTCCAGTAATTTTACAAGCACGACAAGATTTCCGTTTCGAAGTAAGTGTAGTATTTACCGGGCAGCATCTAGAATTGGTACGTGATGCTATAGATTTTTTCCAGATTGAAATTGACCATCATCTACAGGTCATGCAGCCGGGCAAAAGCTTGAATATTTTATTGAGCACGGCTCTAACCGAACTGGACCGTGTCTATACCCAAATGTCAAAATGTGATGCTATTGTGGTGCAGGGCGACACAACAACAGTACTGGCTGGTGCTTTAGTCGCATTTAATTTAAATATTGGACTGGCTCATGTAGAAGCTGGTTTGCGCTCTTTCGATTTGCTGCATCCTTTTCCAGAAGAAGGAAATCGTCAGTTAGTATCTCGTCTGGCACGCTGGCATTTTGCCCCGACTGCACTTTCGGCCAGTAACTTGTTACAGGAAAATGTGCCTGAAGAACATATTTTTGTCACAGGTAATACGGTAGTAGATGCCATATACAGTGCGCGTGAGATTATGCAGGCTTCTTCACAACAATCTCAACAGCGTTTAAAAAGACTTAGCTTAAATCTGCAGGAAAAAAATAAACTGGTTCTAATTACTGCCCATCGACGTGAAAATTTTGGGCAGGGTATACAGAATATATGTCAGGCCATACATGAGCTATGTCAACGTTATCCAGAGTTGCATTTTGCCTGGCCAGTTCATCTTAATCCGCATGTGCATACAGTTGCTCATCAGGAGTTCGCTCAACATCCGCAGGTACATTTACTTAGTCCATTAGATTATCCTGACCTGCTTGCTATTTTGCAGGCCTCATATCTGATTATGACAGATTCTGGAGGGATTCAGGAGGAAAGTCCAACCTATCAAAAACCAGTTCTTATTTTACGGGATGTCACTGAACGTCCAGAAGTAGTGGAGGCTGGTTGTGGTGTTCTGGTTGGCACAGATGTGACTAAAATCGTTCAGGAATTTTCACGACTGATGGATGATCATTCATATTACCTTCAGCATGCTGAAGTTGAAAACCCATTTGGTGATGGCCGGGCATCGGGTCGCATTCTTGAGCAGATTATCAAAGATTTAAACCCTGCTTCCTCTTAAAAATTGATTTTCATCCATATATAGAGCCATAAAACACTGGCTCTATTTAAATAGTGGGGACCATCAAAAATGAAAATTCGCTGTCCGGAATAGGCTTTAAGCTGTTTACTGATTTCCCAAGGATAGGCAGCTCTGAATGTTCCATCTTTTTTTAGTCGAAATGCCTCTAAAATAATTACCACCCGGTCTTCACCAAATTGCTCTTTTAAAGTTTCATAAATTTGTGCAGCTTCTTCAGGACTGCGCGTTCCTACACCCACGCCATCCTGGAAAAAAACTTTTGCATTGGGGGGCAGCCAGCTTTCTAACCAATATTCTAGAAATGGGGCTTCAGGTTCTGCACTATAAATACTTACCCAGACAGGTAATTTAAACTGAGCAATATATTGTCCTAGAGTATGGACACCATTCCATGTAGGGTCAGCTTCTACAGGAAAATAGTAGCTTGTGACTGGTACAGGTAATTTGGCTTGAATAATCTGCCTAGACTGCTGATAAAGCTGATCAATATTTTCACGGGCTACAGGTTCCTGAAATCTGCCGGCCAGCCCTAAAATTACATGTTTTGCCCAAGGCTGTTTACCAATATGTTGCCAATCGGGTTGCACATCCCATGGCTGCACCGGAATTTCATTAAAAAAAGACCGTCCGTCTACAATACTCCACTGGTTAACCAGCGTATCTACACCCAAAAGCTGCCAGTTACCAGAAGGCTGGCTCATCTGGTCGACTTGCCAAAAAATACCCTCAATTTTAGGTGCTGCTGTATTGGCATCTGCCTGCTCCATTAATAAAGCAGAAAGTACAAACACGGCCACAGGAAAACATATAAATATCAGTAAACCTATAAATGCATACTGCCTTATACTCATTCACCTGTTCCCTTGACTTTACGACGGCTTCTGCGCCATAGAATTAAAGCGATAATAATCAGTGTAATTATGGTGAGAACAATAACAAGAGTACGGGTAGAGACTTGCTCGACAACGGGCGCCTTAGCTTTATTCACCGAATTTTTACTCAAAACCGTAATCTGGCCTTGTGCTGAAACAAATAGTACTGCTGTATTGTTGGGAATGCTTTGCTGGATTACGGGCCAAAAACGGGTAAAAGTCTGTGCTCCGGCTGCACTATCCGTATTAATCCAGAATCTGCCATCTTTCACAGAAACAATAAATCCGCCTGCCGTAGCAGGTAAGTAAAGTAGCTGGCTGTATCGCTGTAATTCATCATTAAAACGGGCTGTATTAACTAATATATTGATTTTTTTAAGCCTATTAGCATTCAGCTCAGTAATGTTTACAGGTACAGGCTGGTCGCTTAACAGCATTGTTTTCGCAACATTTGCTACAGTAATGGCCATACTGGTGGCAGCCGGATTGTTGATGGCGATCTCTGGAGTACTGGCGAAAATGGTAGAGAGATTGATTACGCCCTGTTTCATCTGATGGGGGAGGTTAACAAGTGATTTATTTGCATCAATCCATAGTGCAGTGCCCGCATTTGGCAAACAGGCTTCATTGTTTAATTGAGAGTTTATTAAAGTCATATTGTAATTGTTGACATAAGGATAATCCGCACCAACGAAATCAAAACGGCGCTCAACCGGATTTGAATCTAGTTTAGCCAGACTTAAGCTGCCGGCCAAATATTCGTTTAACCAGACCTGTAAAGTTGAGCCTTGTAATAAGCCACTTTGTGCCCGAAAGGCTAATTTTCCCTTTAACACATCAGTTGCTTCCCATACAGGCGGGAAAACTAGAGAAATATTTTTAGATGAACTGTCGAGAGCAAAATCAGAAATACCCAAGTCAGCCAGCGTCTCAAATTTGCGTATTACCGCCCATGCTGGCTCGGCAACCGGTTCGCTTAATGTAGCAGTAGCTGTATTAAGCTGTTGCAGATAATTCTGGTTTATTAAAGCATTAACTGCCATAAGCAGCTGGGATTCTGATGAGTATTCAATATTTAGCCGGGGAATCTCATTATTCCGGCTTAAACTGATTTTTGCACCTGCTAGAGGCTGTTCTACCTGTTGTATGCTAATTACAAAATCAGGTGCTTCTTGCTGGGTAGACTCAGTAACTTGCCACTGAACTGGGGTGTTAAACTTCCATGCTGTAGCCAGGCGGGCAATCATGGATGCTTCTAAACGGTTCTGGTTATTAAATTGTAGTAAAGCCTTAATTGGCGCTGTACGGCTCAGCTGTGTATTAAACAGGGCATCAGGCAGTTGATTGAGCTGTAATATGCCATGCTGAGCCTGATAGTTTAATGTCAGTTTGGTTAGGGCTGTATAAAGATTAGTGGACTCTACACAGTAATTATTGCTGATGGGTCCGTTAACTGACGGCTTTTGTAAAAGCATGACATCGAGGCGATGAAAACCGGCAGTACTTGCAGGTAAGGTAAAGCTCAACTCACCTTTACCATTTAAATCCTGTCTATGAATCATCTGATTATCATAACGGACTACCAGCGTGCTTTCGCCATGACTGTCAAACTGGCTATTGAACTGTATGTTTTGCCAGGTTTCACCCTTGCCCACATAAAAGAAATAAGGAGACTGGTACTGGGCAGTACGTGATATCAGGTCATCTAGCTGCCAGGTATCAGCATAGACCTGAGAGCCATATAAGGAAAGAAGAACAGAAGATAACACCGTAAAACGGGATTTTTTAAAGTGACTGATCATTTTTTTTCCTTTTTTCGCTCTGTTTTATACCAGGTTATACCTTCACCTTTAATTTTACTTTTAAGCATATCCCAGGCAGCTTTAAACACGATTAAAAGAAACACCTGTGAGTAAGTAAAGTAAGCGATGAACGCGTAAAAATAAAAACGTTTTGGAACTTCTTTTTCCAGACTTAGAGTAAACCAGATTTGTGTAAGGTAAAGAATGAATGCAAGAATAAAGAGTAAAGTAAAAGGCCCAGGTATAGTTGTGCCATCAATACCGAGCAGTCCTACGACCAGTGTCATATGGCTTAAAAATAAAGCGGGCACAAACATGATATAACACATGATATTGTTGCCAATTTCCATGCCAATCGGGAAAGGATGACGTATTGCCGTACTTAGATACTTGCGTGTGACATAAAAATTTCCTTGTGTCCAGCGGGAGCGTTGTTTAATAAAAATATTTAGATCACCCGGGTCTTGCTGCCATCCAATTGCATAAGGTACCCATTTAATGCGTTTATGGCCCAGAAAAATGCGATAACTCATTTCGGTATCATCAACCAGGGATTTTTCATCAAATCCCCCTAGAATATCCAGCGCATCACGCCAGATTACATAATTGGTTCCCATGAGGGTAGAAAGACGGAAGCGTAACCAGCGACCACCTTGAAAAATCCACTGGAAATAAATAAATTCTATGGCAATAAATGTACTTAGCGGGCTGTCTTTCCAGTTGCGGGTCCGAACTTTACCATTAACCGCAACCAGATTTGAGTCAGCCAGAAGGGTCTGAGCAATAAGTCTTACACAATCTGGTTCAGGGGTACTGTCTGCATCATAAACTGCAATCAGCTCACCATGGGCATGTTTTAGGCCATTATTCAGAGTGCGGGACTTACCTTTACCACCTTGGCCTTTAGGAACATTGATGACACGAATTACCGGGTACTCGGCTGCCATCCGGTCAGCAATTTCCTGTGTCCTGTCTTTGGAAGCGTCATTAATCAGCAGTACTTCATAGCTTTCTGGCGGATAGTCCTGTGCTGCTAAAGCCCGCAATGTATCTTCAATAACTACTTCTTCATTGTAAGCCGGTATCAGTACACTCAGCATTGGCCAACGTTCGGGTATAGGTAAATTCGAAAGTTCCTGATTGGCCCGAATCGAATAACGCCAAGCCGAAAAACTCAGCCAAGCCCAAAAAGCTTGGGGAATCCAGATACCAATAAAGCCAACAATAAAACAGATATCAATTGTATTCATGATTTCTTGAATATCCTCCATAGCATGGTACTTACAAGGATAATCATTAATACAATAATCATGAATACAGATAACCAGGATGTGGATGTACCCCAGAAACCCAGTAATTCAGGATAATGAAGAGACAAGATCAGATGGAGCGGTAGAATCATTAGACCAGCAGCTAGCAGCATACGCCCAGCAATACTGGTATGGATCCGGTCGGGCTGACTGTAAAAGGAGACATTCAGGAATTTCCAACCAATTCCTAACACCGGATAATTAATATCTTCATTTGAAAGATTGCCTTCCGGATTTAATAAAATCCCCGTCCCATTAAAACCATATGAATTGGGATAAGCGGTATAAAATAAATGCTGTCCGCTCTGAATTGGTAAAGCAGGTAGGGGAATCTGGCCTTCGTTGGCCTGAATAATATATAACCCTTTTGGAAGAGTTTTTAATAAAGGATTCCAGCCATCATGAACATAAGCACCCATAGGCCGCAGGCCGGCACTGGTCGCTAGAGTAGCCAGGCTGTTAAAACGTGAAGGTTCCACGCTACTAAAGTCAAGTAAAGGTATGGCACCTCTATTTATCTGTCTTTTTAACTGGAAATAAATGAGAGGATTCATAAAATTTTCTGGAATCAATAACCCCGGTTTAATGCCCTGATCCATGATCTGTTTAAAGTTTTTTGAATGAACCTGATCAACAGTAAATACAGGCCATAATTTTCTTTCAGTAGGAAAGTGTTCTGGTATCTGATAAATACTGGAAACATTTTTGGATTCTAAAGTATTCGCAGGCCGCAACGGACAATCATAATAGGTCTGATAGTAAGATGAGAGAGTAAGATCCGGTAAGGTACTGACCGAAAGCAATAGGCCGCAAACATAGATTAATGTGCTCATTGGAGAACCTCCGAGGAGGATTCTTCTACCGTATGCGTGTTTATTGTGATTTGCATCTTAAGCAGGTCAAGTACTCTGAGCTGTTCAGCCAGTTCTTTAACCTTGCTAAAATCTCCATCTGTAATAATGATAATCCGAATAATGGAAAGGCGGGTATCTGTGAAATAAAAGTGAGGTAAAGTACGCTGGGTTTCCAGTACATCAAAAATCTTTTGCTGTACTGCTTTAAACTCGTCAACTTGCAGCATGTCACGCAATAATTCGTGATTGGTAATATCCACCCTAATTTCAGCATAATTTTGAATCATGTTAAGTGAAAGCATACGCTGAAATTGTAGATGGTTATATTGGTAGCTACCAATTGGTAAAATGCTATAGGTCAAATTTTTTCTATAAGCATCCAGTAAATTATCTGTCTCCTGATTAGTCGACATAATTTCATAATAGATACTTAGAAATAACGGGGCGATAGGTAAAATAAAAAGTTGTAGAATTTTAGTACTGGTATCAAAGTTGGTATTTTGAATATCAAATAAAAGATAAATAAAGAACAGTAGAAATATCAGTACACTAAGAATAACAGCTTGAACCAGATTAAGAAAACGTCCTAATAATAACAAGGCAATAAAAAGCGCCCAGCTACCTACTAACTCGGCACGCAACCATTCATAGCCAATTAAACCTATAAATATAACAATGATCATAGGTAAAAAGGTAATAGACTGATTTGTTCTTATAAGCCAGTTCTTCGCCATATAGTATTCATTTTTCTAAATATGTATTCATACATAGAAGTATAAATAAATAGGAATGAAATTTTAACTTTTGATAAGATAATTTAGATGTAATTAGTCACTATTTATGTAATCAATTGGTCTTAAAGAGGCAGAGTAAAACTTGAAGTGCGACATAAACCACCTAATTAATTTAAAGGGTTTATGGAGTATATAAAATTGTCATACCATCATCTTAACTTTGAAGATCGTACTGCATTAATGCTTGAGTCAAGAAAAGAAGGCTTTTCAGCCAGAAAATTTGCTGAACTCATTAAAAGACATCCTAGTACGATCTATCGTGAGCTTAAAAGAAATAGCATCAATGACGTTTATCAAGCTCGATATGCTTCTGATAACACCTTCGCTAGACGTAGACGTGGTCACAGAAAACTCAAAATCGATTCAATCCTCTGGAAATTTATT
>NZ_KK211148.1:31272-33034 GCF_000620525.1 Acinetobacter sp. UNC436CL71CviS28 | reverse complement strand
CACTGACCCGATCAGCGGCACGGCAGAGGCGGGTGCGCGGATCGTGGTGACCTATCCGAACGGCACCACGGCCAGCACCGTAGCAGATGCTGCGGGGAACTGGAGCGTGGCCAACCCGGGCAACCTGAGCGATGGCCAGCAGATCAGCGTGGTGGCCAGCGATGCGGCCGGCAACAGCTCGGCCCCGGCCAGCGCGACGGTTGATGCAGACATTACAGCTCCAAGTTTAGAATTTATAGTAATCATTAATGCTGATGGCAGCGCGACTCTCAGCGGTACCACCGAACCGGGCACCAGTGTAATCGTACAGGGTCCGGATGGAGCAGCAGTGCCGGTCAATGTGGCACCAGATGGCAGCATCAGTGGCAGCATTGCCGCGCCAGCTCTCGCCGGTAACTACACCGCCACCGCAACCGATATTAATGGCAACATTGCCACCGATACCGCGACTGCAATAGATAATATTGCACCAATTCCTGGAAGCCTGAGTCTGGCAGATTTCTCCGATACAGGCATCAGCCTCTCTGATGGAATCAGTAATGACAATACATTTAATTTGACATTAACGGGTCAGGAAACAGGTTCTACCGTGGTCTACCAGATTTCTGCGGATGGCGGAAATACCTGGGTGGCAACAACAGCCGCACAGACTGGAGTCGCAGATAACACCTATCAATACAGAGCTGTCGTGACTGATGTTAATGGCAACAGCAGTGTCACAGATACAGTTAATGTCACTGTAGATACAGCTGCTCCAGATGCTCCTGAGCTTGATCCGGTTAACGTAACTGATCCGATTAGTGGAACAGCAGAAATTGGGGCTACTGTCACTGTTACCTTCCCAGATGGCACGATCGCTACCGCACTTGCAGATGAAAGTGGCAGCTGGAGTGTAGCTAACCCGGGTGGTCTTGCTAATGGTGATATTATTACTGCAATAGCAACAGATCCTGCAGGGAATGCATCATTATCGGGTAGCGGTACAGTTTCAGCTGATATTACAGCGCCAGTGGTGGTGCTGGATGATAGTTCCAGCAGAGATAATACCCCACCGTTGAGTGGTACGGTTAATGATACTACCGCACGAATCGTGGTTACTCTCAATGGTACTGATTATGAAGCCGTAAATAACGGTGATGGCACCTGGACTTTAGCAGATAATACTTTGCCGGTATTACAGGACGGGACATATAACCTTACTGTAAGAGCCATAGACCAGGCAGGTAATACGGGTACAGATACAGCAACTTTGACTATAGATACTATTACGACAGTAGAGCTGAATGTGGTGATCAATGCCGATGGCAGTGCCACTCTCAGCGGTACCACCGAACCGGGTGCCAGTGTAACGGTACGGGGCCCGGATGGAGCAGCAGTGCCGGTCACAGTGACGCCAGATGGCAGCATCAGTGGCAGCATTGCCGCGCCAGCTCTCGCCGGTAACTACACCGCCACCGCAACCGATATTAATGGCAACATTGCCACCGATACCGCGACTGCAATAGATAATATTGCACCAATTCCTGGAAGCCTGAGTCTGGCAGATTTCTCCGATACAGGCATCAGCCTCTCTGATGGAATCAGTAATGACAATACATTTAATTTGACATTAACGGGTCAGGAAACAGGTTCTACCGTGGTCTACCAGATTTCTGCGGATGGCGGAAATACCTGGGTGGCAACAACAGCCGCACAGACTGGAGTCGCAGATAACACCTATCAATACAGAGCTGTCGTGACTGATGTTAATGGCAACAGCAGT
>NZ_KK211148.1:0-30997 GCF_000620525.1 Acinetobacter sp. UNC436CL71CviS28 | reverse complement strand
ATACCTGGGTGGCAACAACAGCCGCACAGACTGGAGTCGCAGATAACACCTATCAATACAGAGCTGTCGTGACTGATGTTAATGGCAACAGCAGTATAACTAATGCGGTAGGCGTTACTATAGATACTATCACTACGGTTACTGCGCGCTTTGCTTTAGATTCAGATAATGGCAATCCAGATCCGACGACTGTCATTGTGAGTGGCACAGCAGAGGTAGGATCTACTGTTACTTTAACCACAACTACAGGTGTAGCAATTTTAGATAATCTGGGCAATCCTGTTAGTACGATAGTAGGTTCAACCGGCACCTATACATTTAATGTTCCGACAGCTTCCGTAGCGGATAACCAGCTGCTTAGCGTGAATTCTACAGATATTGCCGGAAACGTTGCTACAGACCCAGTAAGAATAGATTTGACACCACCAAATGCCATAGATGATGTCGTAAACCTGGACATTGTAAGTCAGATCACTACAGTCTATCCCGAAGTGACCGATACAGATGTTCAGGTATTGGGTTTATTAGAGTCGGATAATGGCACTGACAATGGTGTGACTGTAATTGTAGGACCTGATCAATTTGGTGTACTCAATATTGAAATAAGCCAAACTGCACTCGCCGCAGTTGCAGATGCCTTCCGGTTAGATGTTGTTGATGCAAATGGTAATGTTGTCTATTCTGCAGTAACACAAAACTCGCTATTAGGTGATGTTCTTGGTTTAAATGTCTTAGGTGTAACAGGAGATAATACTTTAACTGCTACAGTCAGAGGCTTGCAACCAGGTACATATCGTGTTGTGGTTCGTAATGACGAGAGTACATTAACTGACTTGCTAGATTCAGATAATAGTGGTGGAGTATCTTTACAAGAGCTTGGAAATTCAGGCGTCATTTTAGGGCCTGAAAATCAGACGCTGGTACTCAATACAGTTTCTAATGCATTAGGTCCAGTTTTAGGGCCAACAGTTACTACGCTGTTATCTCCTGTTTTAACTACATTGAATGGTTTGCCAGTTGATGAGATTATTAATCCATTAGTCACTATTTTGAATAATGTTGGTGCTACCGGATTACTCAATACAGTCTTGAGTTCACTAGCAGATGCTCTTTTAAGTAATACACTTACACTATTGCAAGCTACTGATATTACGACCCAGCTTACCGAAACCGATTTTGCTAATGAAGCCTTAACAGGTGGTAATGTGATTACAGGTGCGGGTAGCAGTAACGGCGGTACAGATGATGCACAGGGAGGTGTAATTAATCAGGTACAAATTGCTGATGGACCTATCGTAGTCATTCCATCAAATGGAAGCAATATTACAGTCGAAGGACTATATGGTGTACTTACCATTAATTCGTCAGGAGCCTATACTTATACAGCTTATGGAGATCCAGCGTCTATAGGCGGTTCTGAAGTATTTACTTATACATTATCTGATGGAAATACAGTAGATACAGCAAAACTTACTATTAACATTGCAGATACTTCTACAACAGCCCCTAGAGTTACTTTAGTTAATGATACGGGTAACAGTAATACTGACCTGATCACCCAAGATGGTCGCATCGCGGTGACCGCAGATCCGGATGTGAACACAGTAGTGGTAAGGTATACATCTGCTTCCGGTACTGGAGTGAACGTCAATGCCGTGTATGACACCGCAACTGGCAGGTGGATTGCTACGCCTCCAGCTGGTTTTGCAGATGGTACTTATAATGTGACGGCTACCGTAACAGACACTACCAATCATGCGAATACCTCTTCTTTAGGTAATATTACTGTAGATACTACACCGCCAGTAGTTACAATCGTAGGTGCAGGCGATAATGTAGGTAATATTCAAGGCAATATTTATTCTGGTGCGATTACTGATGATAATACGCCAACAATCTTTGGCAGGGCAGCGCCGAACAGTACCATTACGCTTATTCAGGACGGTGTAACAATAACTACGCCAATTACTGTAGATGCTAGTGGTAACTGGAGTTATACGCCTGCCACAGCGCTGTCTTCATCTGCGACCGGTGTAAATCATACTTGGCAGGCTAGAGTAACAGATACGGCAGGTAATATTACAACTGCTAACTTTAACTTGAATATTATTGGCCAGGTTGCACCTGTTGCAGCTGTTAACAGTAATGCTCTACTGGGCGTTGTAGGCGCAGATGTAGCAGGTCTGATTGATTTAAATCAGCAACTATTTGCAGCGGCAGATGCAAATGGCGATTTAAGAAGAGTAGAAATTACATTAAATTCTGCAGTATCACTGGGTGGAGAGAATTTTAGCTTCTCAACAGGGTTACGTAATCTGTTTGGTTATAATGTTACTACTCAAAGTAGCACTGTGTTAGGACGTCCAGCTCGTATTACAATTGAAGCTGCACAAGGGCAGGTACTTGATAATCAGGAAATTAATGAATTCTTGGCATCAGTCAAATTATCGGGTGGTTTGCTGGGAGGCATCTTAAATCTGAATTTACTGAATAATTTGAATGTGGTTGCTACAGATAGCCAAGGCTCATCTACCTCATATAGCCGAGGTGAGATCGCAAGTGTAGATCTGTTGGGCGGTCTACTTTCAGGAAGCGCTTCACCGATTGTTGAGGGTAATGCTAATGCCAATATCTTGGGTAATAGCAATAGTACTGTATCTCAGCGCCTCTATGGTTATGATGGAAATGATACGTTAAATGGCGGTTCAGGAAATGATATCCTGCGAGGTGGTAATGGTGATGATACTTTAAATGCAGGGGCAGGTAATGATTATATTAATGGTGGCTCAGGCGCTGATACTGTAGTGTTTGATTTACTGGTTGCCGCTAATGCAAGAGGCGGTAATGGTACTGATACCTGGACAGACTTCCATGTAGGTAATATTCGTACCGATAACCAGGCTGACCGGATTGATGTGTCAGATCTGCTAGGAGGCGAGGTTAATGCTAATAATCTGGGACAATATATCCAGCTAAACTATAATTCAACGTCATCAACTGTAACCTTGTCCATCGACCGGGATGGAACCGGAACTACTTTTATTGCCACTCCATTATTACAGCTGACCAATCAGCCAAGTGCCATTACATTGGATGAACTGTTACAGAATGGCCAAATTATTTTCTAAATATATAAGGTAACAAAAAAGGACCTTCGGGTCCTTTTTTGTCTTTAGTTAAAATTTTTTTAAACTTAAGTGATAGTCTATTTAGAATTTTGAGTTTTCTTATACTTTATAAAGTTATAAATTTTAAGGAGGATATTATTTCTTCTGCACATGAATTATATGGACAGATTTTAGAAGTTATTAGTCTGATTCCTTGTGGTAAAGTTGCAACTTATGGGCAGGTTGCGCGTCTTGCCGGGTTGCCAAAACATGCACGATTAGTCGGCTATATACTCAAAAATCTGCCTATAGGAACTGATATTCCATGGCATCGTGTAATTAATAGCCAAGGTGGAATTAGCCTAAGTAAATTAAATACACAAGGTCAAAATATACAGTCTGTTTTATTAATTGAAGAGGGCCTAACAGTCATAAATGGAAAGATAAACTTAAAAAAATTTCAGTGGCTACCCTGAATTTCCAAATCAACTTAAGATCCCCAATTCTCTCTGTCTGGAAATTAGCAAGATAAAAATTAATATACAGTCTCTATCAGATGCGGATTAAAATTCATTTAAAAATGCTATTAAAGATGAAACGTTATCTGACTGTAGTCGCCCGCGTATTTTTAATAACTGCTTTTCGTCCATATCATAAAGCTTAAGGGAAAGCAGCTTCTGGATGTCTTCTTGAGAAAAACGGTATTTAATAATTCGTGCAGGTACACCACCGACAACTGCATAAGGTGGAACATCTTTAGTTACTACAGCACCTGTTGCTATTACTGCGCCTTCTCCCAATTTTACACCTTGCATAATCATGGCACGGCTACCAATCCAGCAACCGTCACTAATAATTGTATCTCCTGCTGGCACAAAACTACGGGTATCAAAGGGAAACACTGAAATCCATTCTGTACGGTGTAGCTGATTACCCCCCATCATAATGACACTTTCAGCACCAAAGCAGACAAAATTACCAATATAAAGCTGATCAATCGGTTTATCTGGGGTAGCAGGTTTATCATGAAGATAACGCACTACACAACGTTCAAACCCTTGATCCCAATAGGCTGAGTAATAACTATAATTGCCTTTAATATGAATATTCGGATTCTTTACTGTCTTCGAGATGAATTCGAACTCACACCAGTGTTTAACCGGAGAGTTGATCAGCTGATCCATAAGAAAAATTAAATACTGAAGAGCAGCAGATTATATCTGAAAAATTTTAAAATTTGAGATGAGCGAAAATAATATTGTCAATAAAAAGCCCCTGATGAAAGGGGCTTCATGTGTATCGTGTTTGACTAAATATATTCAACACTCACAATTTCATATTCTACTTCACCTTGAGGCGTAACAATTTTTGCTTCATCACCTTCGCTTTTGCCTAAAAGTCCGCGTGCAATAGGTGAGTTCACAGAAATTTTATTAATTTTAAAGTCAGCTTCATCATCACCAACGATTTTATAAGTTTTCTGTTCTTCAGTATCAAGATTTTCAATAGTTACTGTTACACCGAAAACTACACGGCCATTCTGCTCAAGATCTTTAATATCGATAACCTGAGCTGCACCCAGTTTACCTTCAATGTCCTGAATACGACCTTCACAGAAACCTTGCTGTTCACGTGCAGCGTGATATTCTGCATTTTCTTTCAAGTCGCCATGTTCACGTGCTTCTGCAATCGCTGCTGTAATACGTGGACGTTCTACAGTTTTAAGCTGGTGTAATTCTTTCTCTAAGGCAGTTTTGCCTTCAGGGGTCATAGGATAACGTTGCATGTTGTCCCTCAAAAGTCAGTGGAAGGATGTAAAATATATAAATAAAAAAAAGCCCGCCACCAAGAAGGTAGCGGGACTTCTTGGAAGCGAATTAACCTTTAGTTAGGTCTTGCAAACGATATACATCCATTGGCAATTTAATTGCTAGAGCTTGGCATACAGCGTCCGCACCATTCAATGTAGTTGTATTATACACTTTACCTTGAAGTGCTGAACGACGGATCGAGAATGAGTCTTCTTGTGCCTTTTTGCCTTCAGTCGTATTAATGACAAGGTGGATTTCACCGTTTTTGATACGGTCCACAATGTTAGGACGACCTTCAGTCACTTTATTCACGCGTTCACATTCAAGACCAGCTTCGCTAATCACTTTAAATGTACCATCAGTCGCAAGAATCTTGAAGCCTAGGTCAATTAATTGTTTCGCAATACCGACAGCACGCGGTTTATCTGAGTCCCGTACAGAGATGAATGCATGTTTCACTTCGCCTTCAGTTGGAAGACCAGGTAAACGTTCATTTGCACCTAGCACTGCTTTATAGAATGCTTCACCAAAAGTTTTACCCACACCCATCACTTCACCTGTCGATTTCATCTCAGGGCCAAGGATCGGGTCAACACCAGGGAATTTGTTGAATGGGAACACGGCTTCTTTTACAGAGAAGTGCTCAGGGATAATCTCAGCCGTGAAGCCTTGTGACTCAAGAGATTGACCTGCCATACAACGTGCAGCGACTTTCGCTAAAGATTCGCCGATACACTTAGAAACGAAAGGCACTGTACGTGATGCACGTGGGTTCACTTCCAGGATGTAAACATCGTCGCCTTTCACCGCAAACTGTACGTTCATTAAACCGATTACGCCAAGCTCTTTCGCCATCGCGATGGTTTGACGGCGCATTTCGTCCTGAACTTCTTTAGATAAAGAGTACGGAGGAATAGAACATGCTGAGTCACCTGAGTGAATTCCCGCTTGTTCAATATGCTGCATGATCCCGCCGATCACAACGTCTTTACCGTCAGACACGCAGTCAACGTCAACTTCAATTGCGTCATCCAGGAAGCGGTCAAGCAGAACTGGCGCTTCGTTAGATGCCTGAACCGCATCACGTAAGTAGCGTTTGAGTTCTTCGTCGTTGTATACGATTTCCATCGCACGGCCACCAAGAACGTAAGAAGGACGTACCACAAGCGGGTAGCCGACTTTCGCTGCTTCAGCCATACCTTCTTCAGCAGATTTTACGATACTGTTGTTTGGTTGACGTAGTTGCAGACGTTGAATCATTTGCTGGAAACGTTCACGGTCTTCTGCACGGTCAATCGCGTCAGGTGATGTGCCGATAATTGGCGCACCCGCTTCTTCTAAAGCACGAGCCAATTTAAGCGGCGTTTGACCACCGTATTGTACGATGATGCCTTTAGGCTTCTCTGTACGAACGATTTCAAGTACATCTTCCAAGGTAATCGGTTCGAAGTACAAACGGTCTGATGTGTCATAATCCGTAGAAACAGTCTCAGGGTTGCAGTTCACCATGATGGTTTCATAGCCATCTTCACGCATTGCAAGCGCCGCGTGTACACAGCAGTAATCGAACTCGATCCCTTGACCAATACGGTTAGGTCCACCGCCGATCACCATAATCTTGTCACGGTTCGATGGGTTAGACTCACACTCTTCATCGTAAGTTGAGTACATGTATGCTGTATCCGATTCGAATTCAGCTGCACAGGTATCCACACGTTTGTAAACAGGGGTTACGCCCAGGTTCCAACGGTGTTTACGGAATTGTTTTTGTGAAATACCCATCAAGTTCGCAATGCGCAGGTCCGATAAACCCTTACGTTTGAATGAACGGATGTTGTCCGCGTTCAAGTCACCGAAACCTAAAGTTTTGATCTGGTTTTCAGTGTTGATGATGTCTTCGATCTGGACCAGGAACCAGCGGTCGATATTGGTCGCTGCAAATACTTCGTCTAAAGTGAAACCATGACGGAATGCATCCGCTACATACCAGATACGCTCTGGACCTGGAACTTTAAGTTCCTGAAGAATCTTCTCGCGTGCACCTTCAGTACCCACTTCGATTTTTTCATCAAAACCAGAAGCGCCCACTTCTAATCCACGAAGTGCTTTATTCACAGATTCCTGGAAGTTACGGCCAATGGCCATGACTTCACCGACAGATTTCATCTGAGTTGTTAAAGTCGCGTCAGCTTGCGGGAATTTTTCGAAGTTGAAACGTGGAACTTTGGTGACGACATAGTCAATTGCTGGTTCGAAAGATGCTGGAGTTGTACCACCAGTAATATCATTTTTCAGTTCATCAAGGGTATAGCCAACTGCCAGTTTCGCTGCGATTTTTGCAATCGGGAAACCTGTTGCTTTCGATGCAAGCGCAGAGGAACGTGATACACGCGGGTTCATCTCGATGATCACCATACGACCATCTTTTGGATTGATACCAAACTGAACGTTAGAACCACCTGTTTCAACACCAATTTCACGAAGAACTGCTAAAGATGCATTACGCATCAATTGGTATTCTTTATCAGTCAATGTTTGTGCAGGTGCAACCGTGATCGAGTCACCGGTGTGTACACCCATTGGATCAAAGTTTTCGATCGCACATACGATGATACAGTTGTCGTTTTTGTCACGAACAACTTCCATCTCATACTCTTTCCAGCCAATTAAAGACTCATCGATCAATAACTGTTTAGTCGGAGAAAGGTCAAAACCGCGTTCACAGATTTCAAGGAATTCTTCGCGGTTATAAGCGATACCGCCACCAGAACCACCCATGGTGAATGATGGGCGGATAATCACTGGGAAACCGAAACGAGCTTGAATTTCAAGCGCTTCTTCCATTGACTCTGCAATCGCAGCTTTTGGACACTCAAGACCAATCTTACGCATTGCTTGGTCGAACAGTTTACGGTCTTCTGCTTTTTCGATCGCTTCTTTGGTCGCCCCAATCAATTCAACATTATATTTCTCTAATACACCATTTGCGTCAAGTGCAAGCGCACAGTTCAACGCAGTTTGACCACCCATGGTTGGAAGGACCGCATCCGGACGCTCTTTCTCAATGATCGCGGCAACAGTCTGCCAAGTGATTGGCTCGATGTAAGTAGCATCTGCCATTGCAGGGTCGGTCATAATGGTTGCCGGGTTAGAGTTCACCAAAATAACACGGTAGCCTTCTTCACGCAGCGCTTTACATGCTTGTGCACCTGAATAGTCAAACTCGCATGCCTGACCAATTACAATAGGGCCAGCACCAATAATTAAGATGCTTTTAATATCCGTACGTTTAGGCATTATTTCGCTCCTTAATTACTTCTTAGATGCTTCGATAAGTTCAATGAAATGATCAAACAGCGGTGCGCAATCATGCGGACCAGGACTCGCTTCAGGATGTCCTTGGAAACTGAAAGCCGGTTTATCAGTACGATGAATACCTTGGTTTGTACCATCAAACAGCGAACGGTGAGTTACACGTAACACTTCAGGTAAGGTACTTTCATCTACCGCAAAACCGTGGTTCTGCGAAGTGATCATCACTGTACCATCTTCAATATTCTGTACAGGATGGTTGGCGCCATGGTGACCATGACCCATCTTGAGGGTAGCTGCTCCACTTGCAAGAGCCAGAATTTGATGCCCTAAACAGATACCGAAGACCGGTAGTGTAGTTGTTTCGACAATAGTTTTTACAGCTTTAATTGCATAACCGCATGCAGCCGGGTCACCTGGTCCATTGGACAGGAAAACGCCATCAGGATTAAGTGCCAGTACTTTTTCAACAGGGGTCTGAGCAGGTACAACGGTCAATTTACAGCCGCGATCTGCAAGCATACGCAAGATGTTGGTTTTGACACCATAGTCATATGCTACTACATGATATTTTAATTCAGGCTGGGTAAAGCCTTGACCTAATGCCCATGAGCCTTCGGTCCATTCAAAACCTTCTGGATCACAGCACTCTTTTGCCAGGTCTAGACCTTCAAGACCGCCAAAAGCCCGCGCTTTTTCTAATGCTTCTTCAGCAGTAATATTTTCACCTGCAAGAATACAGCCATTCTGCGCGCCCTTATCCCGCAAGATACGGGTCAGTTTGCGGGTATCAATATCTGCAATCGCAACAACATTATTCTGCTCAAGATATTCACCAAGAGACATATCTGCACGGAAGTTGCTATGTAATAAAGGCAGGTCGCGAATAATCAGGCCATTGGCCCAGACTTTCTGAATACGGCCGGACTCGGCATCTTCAGCATTACAGCCAGTATTGCCAATATGAGGATAAGTTAATGTCACAAGCTGTTGTGCATAACTTGGGTCAGTCAAAATTTCTTGATAGCCAGTCATGGCGGTGTTAAAAACGACTTCACCAGTCGTACAACCCGATGCACCGATAGACTTACCTTTAAAGATAGTTCCGTCTGCAAGGGCTAAAATGGCGGGGATGCTCAAACCAAAGCTCCTGAATTTTAGGCTGTAAAAAAGCGAGTAGACATAAAAAAAGGGTGGCTGTCTAAAAAAAACACGCCCTCCTTTTGGTCTGCTCGCTTGTAACTTAACAGCGTATTGTACGCATGAAGAGTCTAAAAGTCCACGCTAATTATAATGTTTATATCAGATAGGGAGCTTGTAACTTCAAATAAACACAAGCGCAAGCCTTCCATGAGAAAAGAATGAGAGAGCAAGCAAGATTTTTAATAATTGTCAGACAATAAATAGATCATTTTTTATTCAATAAATTAAGATGATTTTATAATTTTCATCAAAGCAGGGAATATTATTATGACTAATTCTTCTCAGAAAGCTAAAAAAGCAGCTCAGCCATTGGCTAAAGAACAAAAGAATGAAGTAATTGAGACTACACCAGTTGTCAACACAGCATCAGAAGCGTTAACACAGCAGGAGCCTGCGCGTGAATCCAACCAGGCGTTATGGGCGCGTTTAGAGTCATTAAAAAGTCAACTAACCTTTTCGGGCCAAGAAATTTCTGAATTAAAAAATCTGGTTAAAAGTGAATTTACTCATCTGGTGGATGAGCTTGCCAAATTAAGCCAAGATTTGAAAGCAGACATCAGCCAGATTTCATTAAAACATAAAGAAAACCTTACCGAGACATTTAAACGCTCTAAAGCAAATGCTGTTGAAGTGTGGAATAAGGTTCAGCGTCATAATTAAGTTGAATAAATAATAAAAAAGTGAGTATAAACTCACTTTTTTAAATTATTACTGGAAGTTTCAAAACTGATGTAGCCAGTCACGCTTATTATGAAAATCTGGTTGCGGGCTACTATGCTGCATAGCGAAATAATGTACTTCTTGTGAAGTCTTAAGTACTGCCGACAAGCCAAGATATAAATCTGACCACTTCAATTCATGGTCTGCCATAAACCGTCCCAGATCCAGACTCACATTTAAACCATAATGTGTCCGCTTGAGCTGATTTAACTCAATATCATAAGCTGGTTTTGGAGGAATATCTTCCGGATAGCGATACTCTTCGAACTGGTAGGCTTGCCAAGCTTCAGAAGGGGAAAGGTTAATTTCCCGATAAAAATCTTGATCTTTTACACCAATGAAAATTTCATAACAGGTATTTTCCCATAGATAGTCACGGCGTGGATTTGATGCGACTTTATCTGGCCAAAGGATTAGCTGGTTTGGGTCACTAATCCAGAAACCGATATTTAAAGAAGCCTGATCTTGCTGTTCAACTGCACCTACCAAGGAAATAGCAGAAAACCTTTTAAAAGGATTAAGTTCGTAACTAGCCATAAGAGAAAATGATCAGCTTGAAAGATGCGCGTGACGAACCAGATTCGACAAATGCTGATTCTGTTTGGCTGCCTTTTTATAAAGCAGAACAATTTTACCAATTTTCTGTACTGCTTGAGCACCAGTAGCTTCTATTAACGCATCAATAACCTGTCCACGTGCTTCACGATCTTCGCCAGCAATCTTCACTTTAATTAGTTCATGATCGTTTAATGCGCGGTTGGTTTCTTCAATCACGCCTTCGGTCAGGCCTTGCCCCCCGATCATTACTACTGGATTAAGAGCATGTCCAATTTGACGTAAACGCTTGCGTTCTTGAATAGAGAGAGCCGCCATGAAATATAACCTAAATTTAAAAACGCCCCAGTATAGCAAAAACCGAATTCAAACACTCTAAAACTCTTAAATTATCGATGAAGCTTATTAAAAATATCCGTTGGGGAGGGCGCTTTAGATACAGATGTATACTGCAAGCTGCACATTTTTCACGTACAATAAAAAAATAGAAGTTATTTCAATATTTAGTAGTTATGGCAACACGCATTACCAACCAGAAGTTATCTAAAAGTAGTCGTGCGTGGATGAGAGAGCATCTGGACGACCCTTTTGTAAAAAAGGCGCAAAAGGAAGGCTATCGTGCACGCGCTGCCTATAAACTTCTTGAGATCCAGGAAAAATATAAGCTCATCAAACCGGGTATGACTGTAGTTGATCTGGGAGCGGCTCCAGGGAGCTGGTCGCAGATAGCGGGTAAACTGGTAGGGGATAAAGGACTGGTAATTGCGTCCGATATTCTTCCGATGGATGCTTTGGCAGATGTCACTTTCTTGCAGGGTGACTTCCGTGAAGAAGAAGTATTCGAAAAATTGTTAAATATTTTAAATGGACGTCAGGTAGACGTTGTAATTTCGGATATGGCCCCCAATACATCTGGTAATAGGGCGGTTGATCAGCCCCGCCAGATATATTTGTGTGAACTTGCTTTAGATTTTGCACAAAAGGTACTCGGACCCAACGGACAGTTTGTGGTAAAAGTATTCCAAGGGGCTGGCTTTGATGAGTTTCGCAAGCAAGTGGTTGATAGTTTTGATGTGTTAAAAACTGTTAAACCCGCCGCGTCACGAGCCCGTTCGAAAGAAGTGTTTTTAATTGGACAAGGCCGTAAAAAAGCGTTGCAATAAACTTTACTTGCCAACCCGTCAAAAATTGTGCATTTTGTACTTTTTTAGACATTGCATGCTGTTTTACAGTTTTTTGTTAGGGTCACCCCAGAAATTTTGGGCATGATCAAATTAGATTGATATGGGAATAAAGCTTTGAGCGATCTCTTCAAGAATGCCGTATTGTGGCTAATAATACTGGGTGTTCTGATCTTGATTTTCAGTAACATCAGTGACCGCAACAAGCCGACTGCGATGAATTATTCCGAATTCGTGGCAGCGGTTAATGCCGGTCAAATTAAGCAAGTCACAATTGATGGCGAGCGTATTAATGGCGAAAAAGTCAACGGTTCAGAGTTTGAAAGCATTCGTCCTGCGGTTCAAGACCCTGAGCTTATGCCGAGCCTTATCAAAAATAATGTTGTCGTTGAGGGTACAGCACCGCAACGTCAAGGTTTATTGATGCAATTACTCATTGCAAGCTTTCCTGTACTTCTAATCATCTTGTTATTCATGTTCTTTATGCGAAATATGGGTGGCGGTGCAGGTGGCAAGAACGGGCCAATGAGCTTTGGTAAGTCCAAAGCAAAAATGTTATCTGAAGACCAGATCAAAGTAACCTTTGCCGATGTGGCGGGCTGTGATGAGGCCAAACAGGAAGTGGTTGAAATTGTCGATTTCTTGAAAGATCCGGCAAAATTTAAGCGTCTAGGCGCAACCATTCCTAAAGGTGTTTTAATGGTAGGCCCGCCGGGTACAGGTAAAACCTTGCTCGCCAAAGCTATTGCCGGTGAAGCAAAAGTACCGTTTTTTAGCATCTCCGGTTCTGACTTTGTTGAAATGTTTGTTGGTGTTGGTGCCTCGCGTGTACGTGACATGTTTGAGCAGGCTAAACGTCATGCACCTTGTATTATTTTCATTGACGAGATTGATGCAGTGGGTCGTCATCGTGGTTCAGGTACAGGTGGCGGACATGATGAACGTGAGCAGACTCTTAACCAAATGCTGGTTGAAATGGATGGTTTTGAAGGAAATGAAGGTATTATCGTAATTGCAGCTACTAACCGTGCTGATGTACTCGATAAAGCCTTGCTTCGTCCAGGTCGTTTTGACCGCCAAGTAATGGTGGGTCTACCAGACATTAAGGGTCGTGAACAGATTCTGAATGTTCATTTAAGAAAACTGCCTTCAACTACCGGTGTAGATGTTAAAGTGTTGGCGCGTGGTACACCTGGCTTTTCGGGTGCCCAACTGGCAAACCTGGTCAATGAGGCAGCTCTTTTTGCGGCACGTCGCAACAAGAACACAGTCGACATGCATGACTTCGAGGATGCAAAAGATAAACTGTATATGGGGCCAGAGCGTAAATCGATGGTTCTTCGTGAAGAAGAGCGTCGTGCTACTGCTTACCATGAGGCAGGACATGCAATCGTTGCTGAGATGCTGCCCGGTACTGATCCGGTCCATAAGGTAACAATTATGCCGCGTGGTTGGGCTTTAGGCGTAACCTGGCAGTTACCAGAGTTTGATCAGACCAGCCATTACAAGGACAAAATGCTGAACGAGATATCTATTTTGTTCGGTGGCCGGATTGCAGAAGAGATCTTTATTCATCAGCAGTCAACGGGTGCATCTAACGACTTTGAACGTGCAACAAAAATGGCACGCGCGATGGTCACCAAATACGGTATGTCTGACAAACTGGGTGTAATGGTCTATGAAGATGATTCACAGCAGTCATTTATGGGCAGTATGAATAGTCGCACTATTTCTGAAGCTACCCAGCAACAAGTCGATCAGGAAGTGCGCCGTATTCTGGATGAGCAATATAAAGTTGCTTGGGATATTCTTGAAGGTAATCAGGATATTGCACATAAAATGGTTAAAGCTCTGATGGAATGGGAAACTATTGATCGTGAGCAGATCCGTGACATTATGGAAGGTCGTGATCCTCAGCCACCTAAAGTTTATGTTGCAGATAATCCGGTTGCAGATCTGGAGCCACCTAAAAATGGTCCGTCTACACCGCCTCCATTGCCAGCAATGAACTAAATACAGTTATTTAGAAAAGAGCCACTTCAAGTGGCTCTTTTTTATTATGTAAAAACAGAAGCATGAAAATAACTTAACACTCAGCCTGAATTTAACTTGTTAAAATGTATCAATCATAAGATCAGGAGAGACCAATGCGGCTAATGCCATTACCTAAACAGACTTTACAATGCAAAGATGTAAGTCTGGATTTAGCTCGCCCGCATATTATGGGGATTTTAAATGTTACTCCTGACTCCTTTAGTGATGGCGGAAAATATAACCATAAAGAGCAAGCTCTCCAGTATGCTTTACAGATGATAAAAGACGGGGCAACTATTATTGATATTGGAGGGGAATCTACCCGGCCAGGCGCTACTCCAGTATCGGTTAAAGAAGAGCTTCAACGTGTACTTCCTGTAGTGGAAGCTTTGGCGCAACATGATGTAATTATATCTGTTGATACCAGTGAGCCTGAGGTAATCCGCCAAGCAGTGAAGAAGGGAGCTCATATCTGGAATGATGTGCGGGCATTGAGTCGCCCAGATGCACTTGCAGTGGCGGCAGAGCTGGATATACCTGTAGTCATCATGCATATGCGTGGTGAGCCTACCACAATGAACCAGCTGGCCAATTACGAAGATGTAGTTGAAGAAGTGCTTCGTGAGTTGACTGTACGAGTTGAGGCAGCCATTGCAGCAGGAGTGCGGGCAGATAATATCATTATTGATCCAGGCTTTGGCTTTGCCAAGAATGCTAGCCATAACCTGAAACTGTTGCAGGATTTCTGGCGGCTTAATGAATTAGGTTATCCGGTTCTATCTGCACTGTCGCGTAAGCGCTTCATTGGTGAGGCCTTGGAGGGCGCAGAGGTAGAAGATCGTATAATTGGCAGTGTCACAGCGCATCTTTTGAGTATACAGCAGGGGGCATCTATCGTAAGGGTACATGATGTGAAGGCTACCAGTGATGCGATTAAAATCTGGTGTGCTACACTGTCTGCCTGATGGTTTCTATATTTGACTGAATCCGGGTTCTTTAGGCTCGGATTTTTATTTTTGAGAATAAGTAATGAATGATGAGTTATTAACTCCTATGTTTGAGGATGAATACTATCCTGATGAGCTGGTATCACGTATTAAACAGTTGCTGCTAAAGTTTTCTGAAAAAATTACAGCAAGTTCTTTGAGTCAGATAGATATATATTCTTCTGCTCAGGAGATCATAGTTCAAATCAATAAAATGAAACCCAAGTTTGAGCAGATGGATTCATCTCTAGATGATGCAGCAGCTGATTATATTGCTGAGGCTATGATGATGGTGGTACAGGAGGCTGGTTATCTGGATATTGATATGGAAGAACTGGTTGCCAATAGGGAGTGGTAAGATAATTTTATTGCAAGGCCTTATAGTTTTTTAAGGACATTCTATAGTTGGCAGTATTGTCCTAAATGTTTTTCTGCAATCCTGTCATCGTTAAATATAATATTTGCTCCACTTAAGGGTATACATCCTTAACTTTTGCCGGAATTATCACTCTTGTTTTCTCATGGTTATTTATTTCCTTAATTATTAAATTTTAAAGCACAGTAGCTGTGACTGAGAGTACAGCACTGTGATATGCGATGATTATCTACTTGATGAGCTATTTTTTAAATAATTCCAGAACTTGTATTTAAAAATGTCTGAATACTCAAGCTACTAAACTGTTGAGGTACAAGAGCAGGAAATCGTAATTTGAATAAACTTGATCATTGTAAAATTTATATTTTTATATTCAAGAAATTACAGGCATAAAAAAACCAGCTTAATGCTGGATTTTTTATTACACCATTTTATTTTAGCTTTAAAATGGTGCCCGGGGCCGGACTCGAACCGGCACGCTTTGTGGGCGGGGGATTTTAAATCCCCTGTGTCTACCTATTTCACCACCCGGGCGTTACACAAGATTGGAGGCGGAGGTCGGAATCGAACCGGCGTACACGGAGTTGCAGTCCGCTGCATGACCACTCTGCCACCCCGCCATCTCTTGGTGATGCACATATTAGCAATCTTTGAAAAAAAAACAATAGGATGTATGGTGAATATGCACATAAAAACAGCAACTAAAATAAAAACGGTTAAATAATCATGTATTATGTGCAAAATTGATTCATATCCACTTGGGAGATGTGCTGTGGCATTGGTTTTAGACGGTCGTACACTGGCGAAACAGATAGAAGCTGACTTGTTACAACGTGTAGAGGCGTTAAAGATAAAAACAGGTCGTACGCCAATTCTGGCAACTATCCTGGTAGGAGATGATGGTGCTTCAGCTACTTATGTACGTATGAAAGGGAATGCCTGTCGTCGTGTTGGTATGGATTCTCTTAAAGTGGAACTACCAAAAGAAACAACTATCGAGCAGTTACTGGCAGAAATTGAAAAGCTAAATGAAAACCCTGATGTACATGGTATTCTGCTTCAGCATCCTGTTCCGGAACAGATTGATGAACGTGCCTGTTTTGATGCCATATCGCTAGAAAAGGATGTAGATGGCGTGACTTGCTTGGGTTTTGGTCGTATGGCAATGGGAGAGGCTGCCTATGGCTCTGCAACACCTGCTGGAATCATGACGATCTTAAAAGAAAATAATATTGAAATTGCAGGTAAACATGCCGTTGTTGTAGGCCGCTCTGCTATTTTGGGCAAGCCAATGGCAATGATGTTGCTTCAGGCTAATGCTACAGTGACGATTTGCCATTCGCGTACACAGAACCTCTCTGAATTTGTTAAACAGGCTGACATCCTTGTAGGGGCTGTTGGAAAAGCCGAGTTTATACAAAAGGAATGGATCAAGCCGGGTGCTGTGGTGGTTGATGCTGGTTTTCATCCGCGTGATGGCGGTGGTGTAGGGGATATTCAACTAGCAGGTATTGAAGAGCTGGCTTCTGCTTATACTCCTGTTCCAGGTGGCGTAGGGCCAATGACAATCACGACTTTAATTCGCCAGACAGTCGAAGCTGCTGAGAAAGCCTTGGCTTGATTTTAAAAGCATTATTAAAAGCTATGTAAATATTAAGTTTGCATGGCTTTTATTT
The DNA here is from genome assembly GCF_000620525.1 of Acinetobacter sp. UNC436CL71CviS28. Lineage (NCBI taxonomy): Bacteria > Pseudomonadati > Pseudomonadota > Gammaproteobacteria > Moraxellales > Moraxellaceae > Acinetobacter > Acinetobacter sp. UNC436CL71CviS28. The sequence continues at coordinate 14,036 of NZ_KK211148.1, read as the reverse complement.
TAATAAAGCTTTTAAAGTTATTTTCATCGCCTGTTTATCCTGATCTTTATTTGAATTAATCGGCTGGTCACTTTATTTCTGTTTTGAAAAAGGCAGAAAAACTATCTGCGGCCTGCGAAACTCGTTAAAAAGTATTAAAAAAATTATAGGGCGCAGAATTATTCTTTTATTATAAACTCTGGCTTTAAACAGTGGGGTATGACTAGAGTGCGTATCATATTAAGCTTTAATAACTTTGAATCGCTTTAATAAAGGTTAAATTTTTGATGAGTTGTACTTTTCAACTGGCTAAGGCTTCTGAGCATCTTCTTCAAGCTTTACATGAGGTTATACCACAGTGTGAACTACAGGTACAGCAATTACCTGAAACCCCTATTTTATTATGGTTAATACCGCCAGTTTTTCCTACTGACCGCCTCGATGATGAGGTTATTCGACGTATCTGGAATGATACGCCTTACTGGATTTTCTGCTGGGCTTCAGGACTTGCTATGGCACAGTGGTTGCTTGCCGAGCCACAGCATGTCAAAGATAAAGTGGTATTGGATTTTGGTGCTGGTTCTGGAGTAGTAGCTATTGCCGCTAAAATGGCAGGTGCCAAGCGCGTAATCTGTTGTGATATCGATCAGGTCAGTCTAGCGGCTTGTCGCGAGAATGCAAAGCTTAATGATGTCGAGCTTGAGTATTTGGATGACTTGTATAAGGCAGAGCAGGTTGATGTGCTATTAGCGGCTGATGTACTTTACGATCAGAGTAACCGCTTCTTTCTGGATGAATTTCTGAAATTCACTTCAACGGTCTGGGTGGCAGATAGTCGGGTAAAAAACTTTAGCCACTCTCGTTACTGCAAAACTGAAGAACGTAGTGCCACCACCTGGCCAGACCTCGATGAAGCTAAAGAATTTCGCAATGTCAGCTTTTATAAGACGTTATAAGTTTAAATAACGTCTGAGCTGATAAAACATAAAATATTACGAACAGGTATAGCGAATGACGCGTAGAATTGCAGGCTTGGCTTCAAGCGCCTGTCGAGTTGCGTAATCTTCACTGTTATTTAAACTTGGGGTATCAGATAAACTGAATAAGGCCCGACTCTGGCCGAGTTGTATACCATAATTGTCCTGCTGGGTAGCAGCAGGATTTGGAATCTTATTGGCGCTTAATACTGAAATTTTATAAGTTTTACCAGTACCTAATACTTGCTGACAAGCCATCTGCAATTTATTTTCATCTATAGACTGGTTGGCACGTAATGCCAAAGTATAGGCAATCGTCGCTGATTGGGCAGACTTGTTCTCGATCTGATAGCCTGTAATACCATTGTACTGGCGAGGGCTAGTCTGGCATGCCGTTATAATAAAACATAATGGTAAAGTAACCAATAAAGTTATTTTCTTCATAATTAGAAAGCCTTTTATCCTTATAGGTTCAAGTATGGCATAGAACTAGCGGAAATAAGCAATCTTAAGGACTGATATGCTTCAGTAAGCTGAAGAAATTTTAAGTAAATGTTAAAGACATCAATTTAATGGGTAAATGATAATAGCAATTTTTCTCTGGTGATTGATCAATAGAGCTTGGATAAAATTAAAATAAAAAAAGGTCGCAATTGCGACCTTCTTTTATTTTATTGATTTAAACTGATTTTACAGCATCAAGCAGCTGATTCTGACGATCTTTCAGTGCTTGTGGTAAACGGTCACCTAACTTGCTGAATAGCTCAGTATGGCTTTCCAGTTCTTTAATCCACTGGTCTTTATCTTGAGAAGTTACAGTATCAAACTGTTCTTTGCTAAAGTCTAGACCAGTCCAGTTGAGCTGTTCATAAGTTGGAACATAGCCAATTGGAGTTTCAACTGCACTTGCACGACCTTCACAACGGTCAATGATCCACTCTAGAACACGCATGTTCTGGCCAAAACCAGGCCATACAAAGTTGCCTTCAGCGTCACGACGGAACCAATTTACATTGAAGATTTTCGGTAAATGGTTGCCATGTGCTTCAGCTTGCGCAGCAACTTTTTCGCCCATGCTTAGCCAGTGGCCAAAGTAGTCGGCCATGTTGTAACCAGCAAATGGAAGCATTGCAAACGGATCGCGGCGTACGATGCCTTGTTGACCTACAGCTGCAGCAGTGGTTTCTGAACCCATAGTTGCTGCTTTGTATACACCATCTACCCAGTCAAAAGCTTCTGAAACTAAAGGTACTGTATCGGCACGACGTCCACCAAAGATAAATGCAGAAATAGGTACGCCTGCCGGGTTTTCCCAGTCTGCATCAATAGAAGGGCACTGAGCTGCTGAAACAGTAAAGCGGGCATTCGGATGCGCAGCTTTTTCGCCTTCAGCATGAGGCTGTCCTTTCCAGGTCGTAAGATTTGCTGGAATTTCTTTAGACAGACCTTCCCACCATACTTCCCCATTTTCAGTCACAGCAACGTTAGTATAGATGACGTCTTTATGCAGCGTTGCCATGCAGTTCGGGTTAGTTTTAGTATTGGTTCCAGGTGCTACACCAAAGAAACCAGCTTCTGGATTAATTGCATACAGGCGACCATCTTCACCTGGCTTGATCCAGGCAATATCATCGCCTACAGTTTCAATTTTCCAGCCTTCATAACCCGCAGGTGGAATCAGCATGGCAAAGTTCGTTTTACCACAGGCTGATGGGAATGCTGCAGCGATATAGTGTTTTTCGCCCTGAGGGTTGGTTACACCCAGAATAAGCATATGTTCTGCTAGCCAGCCTTGGTCACGACCCATGACGGAGGCAATACGAAGTGCCAGACACTTTTTACCAAGTAATGCGTTACCACCATAACCAGAACCGTAAGACCAGATTTCACGGGTTTCTGGGTAATGAACAATGTATTTCTCTTTGTTGCATGGCCAAGAAACATCTTTTTGACCTTCTGCAAGCGGTGCACCTACTGTATGTACACATGGAATAAATTCGCCATCAGTACCTAACACATCATAAACGGCTTTACCCATACGAGCCATTTTAGTCATGCTCACTGCAACATAAGGAGAGTCGGTCAATTCAATACCGATATGTGCAATGTGGCTGCCCAGCGGGCCCATAGAGAAAGGTACGACATACATGGTACGTCCAGCCATAGCACCGTCAAACAAACCATTCAGTTTGGTACGCATCTCGGCTGGAGCTTCCCAGTTATTGGTCGCACCGGCATCTTCTTGCGTTTCAGAACAGATGTAAGTACGGTCTTCAACACGAGCAACGTCGGAAGGATCAGAATTTGCAAGATACGAACCAGGATGTTTTTCTTGGTTTAATGCTTTCATGGTGCCGTTAGCAATCATCAGGTCAATTAGACGTTGATATTCTTCGTCGCTACCGTCACACCATTCAATTTTTGCAGGTTTCGTTAATTTTGCAATTTCTTCAACCCATGCAATAAGCTTAGGATGACGAACGAATTCTGGTGCGTTCACTTGGGTCATGGTGAGGCCTATTAAAAATATGTACAAAGTACAAGTACAAATTCGTCTGTCTAAACAAGACAAACAAAATGAATAAAAAAAGTGGCAGTATTAAAGCATAAATTAATAAAAAAAATAAGACTAAAGGCTGAAAGTAATTACATATAGATCTTTATATAAATCTTCTTAAAATCAATATATTAAATTAGATTAAGAAATTTATATCAAATTATTTTTAATAAAAATATATGGTATTTATTTAAAAAATTTTATTAAAAATAAAATAATTACGTTAAAAAAAATTGAATTTACTATTATTGGTAAAATAAATCATACTCATTTAAATTTTACATAATGCCTATTTTAATTGTCTATTAATTGGACGAAATTAGAGCAACTACTTTAATTTTTATTGTTTATGAATGAGCAATTGCGCCCTCTAACTATTATTTATAACAGAAATTCTGGTTTTCATGCAGCCCGTCGCGATGAGCTTTATGAAGAAATACTAACTCAACTCAGTACACATGGCTTCGAAATTCAGGTCTTGGAATTACATTCAAACTCAGATTTTGACCAGCTGATGCAGGATGTGCTGGATCGTCATTTAAATGGGCCAGATGTAGGGGTTGTGGTCGCAGCTGGGGGGGATGGTACTCTAAATGCAGTAGGGGCAAAGTTATTGCATACTGACATACCGCTAGGCTTATTACCTTTAGGGACATTTAATTATGTTGCGCGGGCCCTGAATATTCCTTTAGATTTGCTTGAAGCTACAAAGGTAATTATTTCTGGTCGGCCTCAGGCGATTCATGTGGCAAAACTTAATAATCAGATTTATTTGAACAATGCAAGTCTAGGATTATATCCACTCTTTATTAAGCGAAGGGAGGCATATAACCAGCGGTTTGGCCGCTTCACATTTAATGCATATGCTTCAGCTCTGGATGTCATGATTCGAGACCGCAAAGCTTTAAAACTGACTTTAGAAGTGGATGGTAAAAGATATCCCTTAAATACACCGCTGGTCTTTTTTGGTAATAATCAACTTCAGCTACAGGAAATGCGTCTGCGTGTTGCTGACTGTGCGGCAGCTGGCCGGGTTGCCGGTGTGGCTGTAGCAAATACTGATAAAAGAACTTTGTTTAAACTGCTATTTCAACTGATACAAGGCAAGCTTGAACAGGCTTCACAGGTCTATAGCTTCTGCGCAGATCAGGTTCAGGTACATGCAGCTAAAAAAAATATTAAAGTGGCGATTGATGGAGAAATTGTCGAGTTGCAGACACCTTTAAAAATTACAGTTGAAAAAAATGCGCTTAACATAATGGTGCCCTATGCTGCTCCATCTCTCTGATCTGCATTTTGGTACCGAGCGGCCAGAATGTATAAAGGCCTTACGAGTATTCTGTAAAGAGCAACAACCCGAAGCTCTCGTGGTAAGTGGGGACCTGACCCAACGTGCCCGGTTTACCCAGTTTTATTATTGTAAGCAGTTTTTAGAGAGTCTCCAGATTCCTTATCTGGTTGTACCTGGCAATCATGATATACCACTTTATCATTTGTGGAATCGTGTCTTTAGCCCGTTTACCCGTTACCAGTATTTTTTCGGTAATTTGGAAAATGTACTAGAAACCGAACACTTTTATGTTATTGGAGTCAATAGTGTAAGACGGCGTTATCATACACGTGGTCATGTCTCACTAGAGCAAATTCATGAAACCCGTGAGAAACTAGAACAGGCCCCCTTACATAAACTTAAAATTATTACGTCACATCAGCCGTTTTATACTGAACCTGACGACCCCCATGGTTTAAAAGACTGTCCGGTACTCGGCCGTATGGCTCTAGAGGTTTGGGGACAATATAAATTGTTTGGTATTTTACATGGCCATTTACATAAAACCGCGATCTATGATCTGACCCGACTGTATAATTTAAAAGTTGATCATCCTATTTATAATATTCATGCCGGTACTGCGACTTCCTGGCGCTTGCACAAGAACCTGCCGAACAGTTTTAACACTGTTTCAATATCTGGTGAAATTCTGCAATACTGGTTTAATGAAGAGAGTCAATCATTTGTTTTACGGACAGATGTGATTAAATAATTACCCAAGATCTGTCGAGCGGTTAAAAAAAATACAAAAATACAAATTTTTTTTATTTTTCCCCTTGAAGCGTTTTTTTCTATCCCCACAAAAGTGTCATCAAAACACTTTAGGTTATTACTTAGACTTATAAATAAAGTAATAACTGATTACTTAAAAAAGACTTAGTCTGATGGAGTTAATTATGAGCAATATTCGTCCATTACATGACCGTGTAGTAGTTCGTCGTGTAGAAGAAGAAACAAAAACTGCGGGTGGTATTTTATTGCCAGGTTCTGCGGCAGAAAAACCTTCTCAAGGTGAAATCATTGCAGTGGGTAATGGTCAAATTACTGATAATGGTGTACGTGCACTTGACGTAAAAGTTGGCGACAAGGTTCTGTTTGGAACTTATGCCGGTACAACTGTAAAAGTAAATGGGGAAGAGCTTCTTATTATGAAAGAGTCTGACATCCTTGCGGTGTTAGAAGGCTAATTTACGTTTAACTCATTTGTGATCAGATCAAGTATTTCTTAAAAAATTGGAGTTAAAAATGTCAGCTAAAGACGTAAAATTCGGTGATTCAGCCCGTACAAAAATGATTGCTGGTGTAAACACTCTGGCAGATGCTGTTAAAGTAACTTTAGGTCCTAAAGGCCGTAATGTAGTGATTGACCGTTCTTTTGGTGCACCGCATATTACTAAAGACGGTGTAACCGTTGCTAAAGAAATTTCTCTAAAAGATAAATTCGAAAATATGGGCGCACAGCTCGTACGTGAAGTATCTTCAAAAACCAATGATATCGCGGGTGACGGTACAACAACCGCAACTGTACTTGCGCAAGCAATCCTGAATGAAGGCATTAAATCAGTAACTGCGGGTATGAACCCAATGGACCTGAAACGTGGTATTGATCTTGCAGTGAAGACTGTAGTTGAAAATATCCGCGCTACAGCGAAGCCAGCAGATGATTTTAAAGCTATTGAACAAGTGGGTTCAATTTCAGCAAACTCTGATGAGACTGTAGGTAAGCTGATTGCTCAGGCAATGGAAAAAGTCGGTAAAGAAGGCGTAATTACCGTTGAAGAAGGTTCAGGCTTTGAAGACTCGCTTGATGTTGTAGAGGGTATGCAGTTTGACCGCGGTTATATCTCTCCATATTTTGCAAACAAGCAAGATACTCTGACGGCTGAGCTGGAAAATCCGTTCATTCTTCTGGTTGACAAAAAAATCAGTAATATCCGTGAACTGATTACTGTACTTGAAGCTGTTGCAAAAACAGGTAAGCCGTTACTGATCATCGCAGAAGACGTAGAAGGCGAAGCGCTGGCAACTCTGGTTGTAAATAACATGCGCGGTATTATTAAAGTGTGTGCAGTGAAAGCTCCTGGCTTTGGTGACCGCCGTAAAGCCATGCTGCAAGATATTGCTATCCTGACTGGCGCAACCGTAATTTCTGAAGAAGTGGGTATGTCTCTTGAGCAGGCTAACCTTGAAGATCTGGGTACTGCACATAAAGTTACTGTATCTAAAGAAAATACAGTGATTGTTGATGGTGCAGGTAATGCTGATGCAATTGCTGAGCGTGTACAGCAAATCCGTGCACAGATCGAAGAATCTACATCTGAATACGATAAAGAAAAACTTCAGGAACGTGTTGCTAAATTAGCTGGTGGTGTAGCAGTGATCAAAATTGGTGCTGCAACTGAAGTTGAAATGAAAGAGAAGAAAGACCGTGTAGATGATGCATTGCATGCAACGCGTGCTGCGGTTGAAGAAGGTGTAGTTGCTGGTGGTGGCGTAGCGCTGGTTCGTGCTGCAAAAGCACTTGATGGCCTAACTGGTAACAATGATGACCAGAATGTAGGTATCAATATTCTGCGTCGTGCTATTGAAGCACCACTTCGTCAAATTGTTTCTAATGCAGGTGATGAGCCTTCAGTAGTAATCAATGCAGTGAAGAGCGGCGAAGGTAACTATGGTTATAACGCAGCTTCAGGTGAATATGGCGACATGCTGGAGATGGGTATTCTTGACCCTGCAAAAGTAACGCGTTCTGCGCTTGAACATGCTGCTTCTGTTGCTGGCCTGATGCTGACCACTGAATGCATGATTACTGACATTCCAGAAGACAAACCAGCTGTGCCAGATATGGGCGGTATGGGTGGCATGGGCGGCATGATGTAATCTGCCTATGCTGTGATTAATACTTTGTAATTTATATATTTATTCATAAAATTTTTATAAGTTACTCACAGTATTACTCACAAAATAATTTGTTGTAAAAAAAGGTCGCTATTATAGCGACCTTTTTTATTCTAGCTTTTTCAAAGGGGCTTAAGATAAGTTCCTGAGCTTGTGATGCAAGCGAGTACATAACTATTCAGCCAAAAATTTTTACGACCATCCTTGATCGGTGACTGTATACGTCCATCTTTGATACGTTGATAGAGCTCTTTTTCACTGATATTCATACGTAGTGCAAATTCAGCGGTAGAAACCCGTCGTTCAGTATTGGTGAGGTCTATTGTAAATCCCATACCATTCCCCTGAATTAATGACTAACAACAGAAAACAAATGATGTTTGAGAGATAGATTAAAGTAATCTATTAAAAATATTGCTAAATCAAGCATTTCAATTCCTATATGCTAGTGTTTAAAGTTTTTAATGCGCATCATTTCTTTATGAGTTCATCACATGAAATATGCCACTAAGCTAAACATAGCAGGATCAAATTTTGAAAAAGGATATTTATGCAAAACTTCAAAAAAATGGTTAATTTCTAAATTGAGTGTGGACTTTAGAATTCTTACGGTAATTGGTTGTGTGAATTTTTTGAAATAAATAATGAAAATAGTATATGTTCTAAAGTGCCTTAAATTGAACTTTAATTGGTATTTCAGCGATCTAAGTACCATATAGGTGACTTTACATGACACGGCATAATTCTAAGACAGCGCATGCTCTTGCTATTGAGTTAGGGCAAAGATTACAAAGAGCTAGACTCAACTTAAATCTGACACAACTGGAGATAGCTCAACACACAGGAGTCTCTAGAAAAGTTGTGATGAATGCAGAAGCGGGACAGGTCACATTAGAAAACTTGATCGCGATTTTGATGACATTAGACCTAGTTGATCATTTAGATTTATTTTTACCAGAACAGCTAATTTCACCAATTCAGCTATGGAAATTACGAGGCAAGATTCGACAAAGAGCAAGTCGTAAAACTAATCAAAATCTACCAACAGATGATGACTTGGGTTGGTGAATAGTTGTGTGAGTTAGGATAACTGATTTGATAAATAATTTTTTATATTTCAAAGAACATCTATTTTGATTTATATGATTGTAATTTTCAAAAAAAATGTTAAATTAAAAACAAGGTCGCCTACCGTACTTACGCATGAGTAGAAAAGGGGTTGAGTTTTATTGGTTTAATTTTACAAACCACATCTATATTTTAATTTTCTTAAGCATCAACTCGTTTGGTTCTTAGCATTTAAACATGCGTTGCTATAAGTCATATGACACCAAGAAATTCTTTGAACAAAAGAATTTAGAGTTGGCTGTAGAGAAAATTATGTCTATTCAAGATTTCGCATTTAAATTATCAAAAAAAATTCAGGAACAGCATTCTGTAAAGATTAGTCGTTCGCATATTTATGAATTAATCGCTTTAGACCAAGGCTATAAAACGTACAATGCATTTGTAAGTCAAAATTTAATTATTCAAGTCCAATATGATGATTCTGAAGAATATTATCAGCATGAGCTCGTCAACGCATTAAGCTTAGAAGTATTTAAAAATCCACCTGAATCAGACTATTCGAATTATGATGAAGATGATCTACATTGGGATGACTATGAAGGTCGTCAATTACTAGATCAAATCAAAAATCTTATCACTCGTTTGCAAAGTTTATCGAAATTAGATATTCCAGAAGAGATTCACTTTTCGATTGCTAAAACTGTCTATCAGGAGCTTTTATATCTAAATATAGAAGTTATAAATTTTAGAGTGATGCGAGAAAGTTTGAGTCATGTTTACTTTGATAATGGATTACTAAATACATTTGAACTTAGGTATGAGTCTGACTATGGATATTTTGAAGGTGATGATTTCGAGTTCAATATAATAGGAGAGCATCTTGAGAGTATATTGTCTTATGCAAAAGATCGTAAGAATCTAGATGCTTATGCGTTAGTTGCTGGATATTATCGTTACCTAGCGAATCAAATTGCACCTTATGGTAGAAATGGTTCGAATTTCGGTAGTTGTTGGGATAATGACAAACAAAAATATATAAAATCTGAGGAAACTACAAAGAATAAAGAAAAATATGATGAATATATAAAGCAAGCCGAATTATACGAATCGTATATCAAAGATTATCCATTAAATCTTGCGGAAATAAATTTTGATGTAGATGAGGATGAGGTCTATCAGCAGATGTTGTATCTATGCAATCAAGGTGATACTGAGGCAATTGAACACTTCCTTTACCAAAGACTATTTAAGAATACTGGTGAAGCATGGCTATATATTTATCTAGCTCAGTTATGTGATGTTGATTTTACGCAAGATGATTTACGAGCTTACAATGCCTATACAGGCGAAGCATATGATGACTATGGACCTATGGAAGTTTCAGGTCGTGAAGCAATTCAATATGTCATTAACTTACCTGATTTGCCAGAAGCTCAAGATGCTTTAGCAAGAAAAATTGCAAATGAACTATTTGAGAAAATTTAATCTTTAAACAGGTTTCAAAGTTAATAAAAATCCCATTTGTTTAAATGGGATTTTTTAATTGGATTACCATTTTTTTAAAAACTAGCTAAAAAATTCAAAATCACCACCAAAACCGATCCGTAATTTTGTTCTTTGCTAATGTCATAAAAATCCGTGATGGAAATAAGCAAGCCTACCTGTACATACAAATTCTTCGAATTTTTTATGTACAGGGCTTGTTAGGAGGGAAACCCTCCTAAGACCTCCCAGCCCATCACAGATGGGCAAGTCAACTTCATTGACTTAAAAGCAAAAGCAAAGAACGGTTAGCGTGATTGTATATGAGAAGTAAAACCAAAAATTTTAGACTTACTCAATTGCAGCTAGAGCAGTTGGAGCTACACATTGAAAAAGAACGTACTAACTTTACTGACTTTATTCATTCCTTAATTCAACGTGAAGTGATGCATGATGCTGTTACGGTTCGAGGGATGATTGAAGATGAGAAGGAGCCGAGACTCAAAATTAAAACCGAAGTTGAAATCGTTAAACTTTATCAAATCACTGATCCTGATTTGTTACTGGCCTTATCTAAAATTGGGAATAACCTGAATCAAATAGCCCGTGCTTTAAACATCATCAAAAATGCGGATCCAAGAGATCAGCGTAAGCTTGATATTTTTCATGTGTTATTGGTCTTAAAAGGTATTCAAAATGAGTTAGAACAAATATTTCCTACTTTACCAAAAATCAGTAGGCAACGTCCGAATAGGCTTCGCAAGCAACTCGAAAATCTAAACGTTGATCAGACACAACCTTCTATCGTGTTAGCGGAGAAGGATGAAAGTGCATATTAAATTTTTAGAGCATGGCAAAGGGTCAGCTGCACATGCTTCCGCATACCTTTTAGAGCGACTTGATCATCGTGGAAATGTTCGTGCAGGTGTTCAGGTTTTACTGGGCGATGCCACCACATTCAATGCTATTTGTCATGCGAGTCCACACCTATGGAAATATACGAGTGGAGTCATCGCTTGGTCCAAAGATGATGATCCGACTGATGCTCAGATTATGGAAGTTTTAACGGACTTTGAGGAGCATTCATTTGCAGGATTGGAACAATCACAGTATCACCTATTTGCTGTGTTACACACAGATGATGATGGCTCAAAGCACATTCATGTTTTAGCACCACGGCTCGACATTCAAAGCGGGAAATCACTCAATATTGCTCCCCCTGGGCATGAAAAACACTTTGATGCATTAAGAGATTACTTCAATACAAAATATCAGTGGTCACGGCCAGATGATTTGCTTTTGATGCAGACCACACAGGAGCCAAATCATGTGGCCAAAATCAATGCACAAGCTGAAAAACTCTACGCAAGGGAAGACTTTATTGCACTTACAAAAAAACAGTTTTGCAAGACGATTGATAATCACGTCAAAACGCTGTTAAAGACACAAACAATTCAAAACAGAGCGGATATTGTCAAATGTATATCGCAACTCAAAGCTGTTAAGTCCGTTGACCAAAGCAAAGAGTATTTAGCAGTTGAACTTATCAACGGAAAAACACACAGACTCAGAGGTGATTTTTATCATGAACAATTCGAAATTGGACTTTATTCAGAGCGTCTCCGAGCAGCAGCAGAAAGCCGAAAAGCTCCAAATGAGCTTGCAGCAGCTCTCTCAGACGCTGATCAATTTCGAGAAACTTATAGAGCAAAGCGAGCAGCCTATAATCGAAAGCACTACGCTTTTGCACAGCGTACAGGGGACGACAATAGCATTGGAAATGCATCTCAACTCATTTTTGAAAGAGATAGGGAATCTATCACCCCAAGCCATACAAACACTGACAGAGGACTACACAGCACAAATCAATCAACTCCAGTCTCAACTTGCCAATATAGATATTGCGGAAGTTTCAAAAGTGAAATCGAGCATAGATTCATTTTCAATATCAATTCAAGAATTACAGACCAAAATAAACACCCAATTGCAGAAGATCTCAATAGACCAACCCAGCTTACAAAAGAGTATTCAAGTCCAGATACAGCAAGCGATCGCCAACCAAAGCAAGCCGATAGAGAGCAGTATAGCGATGTTGATTACGGAAAAACTGGATACGCAAAAAGCGACATACATGTTGGGTGGGGGGATCTTGATTGGACTGCTGAGTCTTTTAATCGCTTTATTTACGGCTTATCAAACAGGTACAAACGTCAATACCATCAAAGCACAACAACAGGTGATTCAACAGAATTCAGAATCAATCACCGCCCAAATCGAGTATTTGAAGAGATTACAAAGGTAAGTCATGCAGACCGAAATAGATCAATATTTGATAGAACAAACAAACTTATTGCAACAACAAAACAGCTTGTTAGCAGAACAAAACGAAGCCTTGAGCAAACAGGTCAGTTCATTAAAAAGCATTTTGATCAGCTACAACGAAGTAGAGCAGCGTTTAGTGAAGAAAATCGAGACATTGAATATAGAGAAAGAAGCTCAAACCGCTTTGATTTCAGCAATGAAAGCAGAACTTTCAAATTTAGAACAGGGCGAATTTTCGGAGCAATTACAGCGAGAATTTCAAGAAAACTTGAATATCCAATTGCACAGGCAATTAACGATAGTATTAAGTCAGCTGAATTTGAAAGACACTGTCAGAAACTTAGTGCAGAGCGAATTGAGCCCTTTTCAACAGGTAATCAGCAAACAACAGATAGATTTGGAGAAAGCACTCTCGGAAATATTGCAATTTCAGCCACCAAACGACTTTTACGAAGACTTAGAGATGCAAAGCAAGCAGATCAATATGCTTGGGGAAACTGTAGAACGCTTGATGACCTTAATCAAAAACTTGAGCAATTAGAACCTATCGTTGCTGAAATTCGATGCAAGCCAAAGCCAGCAACAGATTGGCAGCTAAGATTTGATGGATACTATCCTGGTTATATTAGAGCTTACCAAGAGCTATCAGCACAGCAACAACAGGCTTATGAGGATAAAAAAGCGTTGTGGCTAATTGAGATCACGGAGCAAAAAACCGAAAAACTCCTAGCATACATGACGGAAGCTAGAAGACATATCAACAGTCATGACTATGAAAGAATCGCAGAAATCATCAAAAATGATGAAAGGATGCTGAACTACTTAAAATGTGATTCAATCCTCTCCCATAAAAATAATCATCTTGAAGATCAAAGAGCTTCATATCTCTCGTGCCTCAAAAACTTCGGTGAAATCAAAGAGCGAATTAAAACCTTCACATTTACTATCTATCAAAGTTCTAATGAAGCTCAATTGAAGATCACAGATATTCAACCTCAACCTGAATTAAAAACCAAACAGGAAAATGATTCGAATGCCGATTTTGATTTTTAGGAAAACCTAGCAGTGAAGCAAGCTACTAGTGCATACGATTATGCGGTTGTCGATGTAGGTGTATTAGTTCAGACTTGATCGTACATTCTTCTTGAAAAAGAGAAAGTTACCCGTTTTGATAAAGGTGTCGAAATCTTAATTAAACAAAGGTAACTTTCTTATGTTGCATACTAACAATCAAATCATCAAACACAAAGTCGGCTTACTCAATTTAGCTGAAGAGCTTCAAAATGTTTCTAGAGCATGCAAAGTGATGGGTGTCTCTAGAGATACTTTCTATCGCTATCATGAGTTAGTACAGTCTGGTGACATTGATGCATTAATCAATAAGTCCCGTCGAGTACCAAATCTAAAAAACCGTGTAGATGAT
>NZ_JIBB01000033.1:0-33690 GCF_000620525.1 Acinetobacter sp. UNC436CL71CviS28 | reverse complement strand
TGGTCGATTGGCTTGGCTAATTATAGTTGGTAGTGGTGCTGCTTTAGATATCAGTGTTATGCCTAAGCTAAGTAATTGAAAATATTATCGTACGATAATTAAGGAGAAAGGAATGCTCCGATACATACGCCAGATATTCTGCTTCCATGCGTGGGAGTTCGAGAATGATGTGTTCAGGGTGAAAGAATGCAGGAAGTGTGGGAAATGTGAGAGTGCGTGAGCGCTCTTTTTTGTTGTCTAAAAAAGGTAAAAAACCATGTCAGAACAAGAGATTGAAAAAGAGATTCAAGATAAAGGCTTAAATGCTCCACGCTTAACACCAGATCATATTGATAGCGTTATTGTTGATAAATATTTCTTCACAGCTGCAAATGCACAATGGGGTGCTGACCCAAATACAACAGCCTTGATTGGGATGCATAAGCAACTAGAGACATTAACTTTCTGCGTTTTGATTTTAAAGAATGGTTTCACGGTTACGGGTGAATCAGCGTGTGCAAGTCCTGAGAACTTTGATCCAGAGATTGGCCGCAAAGTGGCGTATGAGAATGCACGTAATAAAATCTGGATGCTTGAAGGCTATCTGTTAAAAGAAAAGCTTTACCAAGATTCGATAGATAAAGAATTTTAAGCCCTCTTCGGAGGTTTTTTTATGAGGTAAATATGTCAGAACAATACCCTGGCGCAGAACCACTTGTGGATGATCGTCATGAGTTGTTCTGTCATGAATATTTAATTGATCTTAGTATCAAGAATGCAGCGGCACGAGCCGGATTTAGTGAAAGAAGTGCTCGTCAACATGGTTGGGTGGTTTTCAATCGTCCCGAAGTTAAAGAGCGGATTGCTTTTCTGCGTGAAGAGCGAAATCGAGAGCTTGGGTTAGATAGCTATTATGTATTGAAAAACCTCAAATCTATAGCTGAAAGATGCATGCAAGCTGAAGAGGTGATGATTGATGGTGAGCCCTCTGGTGAGTTTAAATTTGAACATTCGGGAGCGAATAAAGCTCTTGAGCTCATTGGTAAACACATTGGTATGTTCAATGACAGAGTAGAGCATACTGGCAAGAATGGCGGGCCAATCCAGACAGTCAATACAACTATTACTTTGGATGAGTTTAAAAAAGCCCGAGAGGATATTTTAAATGACTACTGAAGCGAGAGATGTGGCAATACAAGTTGAAGCTCAAGAGGATTTGTATTTCTTCTCTCGCTATATGTTCAAAGAACGTCGTAAGTATAAGTGGATGCATAACTGGCATCACCGGGTAGTCTGCGATGCACTTATGAAAGTTTTTCGCGGTGAAACAAAACGCTTAATCATTAATATTCCACCACGTTACTCCAAGACTGAATTGGCGGTAATTAATTTTATGGCTTGGTGCTTTGGTAAAGTGCCGGACTGCGAATTTATTCATGTGAGTTACTCTGCCACATTGGCTGCAAATAATGCATTTCAGACTCGTAATCTGGTCCAAGAGCCCGCTTTTAAAAAGATATTTCCCGACCTTATACTACGGGATGATAGTAAGGCTAAGGATGATTGGCGCACTGTTGCTGGTGGTGTGTGCTATGCACAGGGTACGGGCGGAACTATTACAGGTTTTGGTGCTGGCAAGATTAGAGAGTCTTTTGGGGGTGCAATCATTATTGATGACCCGCATAAAGCGAGTGAGGCACGATCCGATACCATTCGTAAAGGTGTAATTGAGTGGTTCCAAAATACACTTGAGTCTCGTACGAACTCACCAGATACACCAATCATTGTCATTATGCAGCGTTTGCATGAGGAAGATTTGGCAGGCTGGCTGCTTGATGGCGGTAATGGTGAAGAATGGCAACACTTATGCCTTTCTGCAATCCAAGATGATGGCACTGCGCTCTGGCCTGCAAAGCATACTATTGAAACATTAAATCGAATGGAGTTGGCAGCACCTTATGTTTTCTCAGGGCAATATCGTCAAAGACCATCACCACCAGCCGGTGGTTTTTTTAAGCCTGACAATATTGAAATTGTAGATGCATTGCCGAGTGAAATTATTAAAGAGGTTCGCGCTTGGGATTTGGCATCTTCTGAAAATGAGGGTGACTACACGGCTGGTATGCGTCAAGCCAAAGGCAAGGATGGGTATATCTACATTGTGGATGTGCAGCATGCCCAGCTTGGACCAGACGGTGTTGAGAAACGTATTAAACAAACTGCTGAGATGGATGGTAAGTCTGTAGCAATTCGATTACCCCAAGATCCGGGACAAGCTGGTAAGGCTCAAGCTAAAAGCTTTATCAAAATGCTGGCTGGTTTTTCTGTCAAAGCCGAGACTGTTTCTGGTGATAAGATTACCCGTGCTCAGCCTTTTGCCGCTCAGGTCAACGTCGGCAATGTGCGGATGCTTCGCGGTGCTTGGAATAAGCCATTGATTGAGGAAATGCGTAACTTTCCAAACGGCAAGCATGATGACCAAATCGATGCTGGAAGTGATGCATTTAATGAATTACTGGAAGCCAGGACAAAAGCCCGGCCATCTGGCGCAGGCTCGAGAACATTTAATTAGGAATAACTATGGCAAAGTCTAAAAAAGACAAAGTTAAAAATAAGGCTTTGTCTAATGGTTCACTCGACTCTCATTTAGCAGTAAAGAGTTTTTTTAATGCCGGCAAAGCTGCCGATGTTGACGAGACTTTAATGAAAGCAGGTATTCAACGTCACCGATTGTCTGTCTTACTTGATGATGATGAGATTGGTCAAGCTGCTGAAACTCGCTTGGATGCGTTGCTTGGTGCGCCTTATCGTTTAGAGCCTAACGACACACCCGAAGCCGAATTGCTTACTCAAGAGATGAATGAGTGGTTCGTGGAGCTTGCAACGTGTGCACACAATGCGCTGTTCTTTGGCTATTCGGTGCAAGAGGCGATTTACGAGCAAAAGGATACGCATATTGGGCTTAAATGGATTGGCGAAAAGCCGATGGAGTGGTTTGAGCCTAAAAACGATGGTCGTTTGATTTATCGTGCTGAATCGGGTTATGAGGTGGAAGTAGATCAAACAGTTAAGTTTTTCCTAACTCGTCGCAAATCTTCATATAAGCAACCGTATGGCAAGGCGTTATTAGCTTCACTCTACTGGTTATTCTTCTTCAAACAGAATGGATTTAAGTTCTGGGCGAAGTTTTTAGAACGATTTGGCACACCGATTTTGCTTGGAAAGGTGAAAGATGGTGATGATGAAGATATTCGGGCAATGAATGATGCACTACTGTCTGCTCATGCTCAGTCTGTTGTCTCAATTGATGCTGAGGATGATGTAGAAGTACTTGGGGGGGCGCAAGGCACAGCAGGGTCGTCATTTGAAACATTCAATACCGAAATCAAGCGTCAGATTCAAAAGCTCATTTTAGGCCAAACACTTACAAGCGGCACTGATAATTCAGGCAGTCGAGCATTGGGCCAAGTGCATGAGAATGTACGGAAAGACAAACTCAAGTCTGATATTCGGATGATTACACCGACGATTCAAGCAGTCGTAAATGCTTTGTGTGAGTTGAACCAGTGGTCGAAGCATAAAATCATTATCGGTGATGAAAAGTCGCTTGAGACAGATAAAGCTGAGCGCGATGTAAAGCTTAAAAATGCAGGCGCAAATCTAACACCACAATACTTTCAGCGTGAATATGGATTGCAAGATGGTGATATTGCAGAGACTCAAGAGCAAACACCTAAGACTTTTTCAGCTATTCCGAAACGTGCATTTAGTTTCAAGGCTGACATGCAGGGTATTGATCCAAATCAACAAGAAGTGGATGATAAAATTGATGTAATCGATAAGCAGCTATTCTCGGAAAGTGAGCTGCTTAAAGTTGTTGAGTCATCTGCCGATGTTAATGATCTGCAAGCCAAGCTATACGAATCCATGTTGAGCGAATCGGTTGAGAAATTCAATGCAATCATGGCAAGAGCTTTATATTTATTTGATGTGGTCGGGTATGTTCAGCGGAGCAAGTGATGACAATAACCTACGCTGAAGCACTCCGTTATGCTCGTGATAAGCGTGTTGTTCTGCCTGAAGAGTTCTATTTATTGGATTTGAATGCAAGACAATACGCAACCACAGTAAGTGGATTGGCTTCACTTGATCAGATTAAGACTGTAATCAATCTATCTAACAAAGCAATTGAAAGCGGTTCGACATTTCAAGAGTTTCAAAAGGCGGTTAAAGAGTCAGGGATTGAGCTTAGCCCGCACCACCTGGATAATATTTTCCGCACGAATATTCAGAATGCTTATGCTCACGGTATCTGGACGCAGCAGCAGGAGAATAAAGCTAATCGGCCTTATTTGAAATATTCATCATTAACGGATAGTCGAGTTCGTCCAAGTCATTTAGCTTTAAACAATATTGTTAGGCATATCGATGACTCATTTTGGCTGACACACTACCCACCAAATGGCTTTTTATGTCGGTGCGGTGTGGATGCTTTGACTGAAGCGCAAGCCAAAAAGCAAGGCATTACTATTGATGATGAATTGCCAGATGTGCAGCCTGATAAAGATTGGTCAACAAGCCCGGGCAATTATGGCAAACACTTAAATAATGTGCTTCAAGAAAAGATTGATGATGCATTACTCACAAATACACCGCTTGCACGAAAATTAAGTGATATTCAAAACGAAGCTTTAGCCTCGCAGCAAGCGAATGAAAAAATTGTGAAAGCATTTGAGCCTATGTCTGAGGTATCCAAACAGGTCAATGAAGCTATTGTTGATCGTGTGCTTGAGTCTAAAAAGGATGTTGAGCCAAGTGCAATACGAATGTTGACCGAGCTTGTAAGAGATGATGAGCAAGTATTAACTGATCTGCTTAAAAATGCCGTGGTGAAAGATGACAGATCAATCGTTGGCTGGATGAAACGTTCATTTGATTCGCTGCTTTCAATTGCAAAGAATCTTAAAAATAAGCTCACAGGCAACAATCTGAAAGGCTTTGATTCTCTTAATCTGCAAAAAGGTAATGTGATTGGTATTCAAACACCAACTTTATTTAAAACTTCAGCTGAAGCAGGGAAAAGCATCACAATCTTAGACATGAAGGGGCAGGCTTTGGATTTATCTAAGATTAATGGCTTGAAAGGTGCGCTATTGGCTCCTGATTTGAATTTAGAGGTCATTAGCATTACCGATAGTAAAGTGGTGCTAAGAAAGACAAACGAGCTTGCTACACGGCTATTTGTGGCAAATAACACATTATTTAATTTGTATTAATCAAAATCAATTTAAGACCGTCCTATTTGGGCGGTTCTTTTTATGGAGCATGAAAATGCCAGAACTACAAGAAAAGCCAAAAGATCAGTTTTGCTTTGAACTTGGGCAGTTTGCTGTTGAGCAGCCAGTCGAAGGGAAAAAGAAACGAACCTTTACAGGTGTGGCGTACAGCGGTGAGCCGATCCTTGATCACTGGTATTGGGATCGAGTTATTTTTGATTTGGACTCTATTCAGATTAAAGGTCGTATTCCCGCATTACTTGAGCATCGTTCAAGTCAACGAGCAGGGGCGATCAATAGTCACAGTATTGACTATGCACAAGGTTTGGTTATCTCGGGCGACTTAATGAGTAATGAGTTTGGCTCACAAGTCGCTCAAGACTCAGATGATGGCTTTCCGTGGCAGATGTCGGTGCGTATTGAGCCTAGCTCAACCGAAGATATTGCAGCGGATCAAGCGGTAACAGTGAACGGTAAAACGTATCAAGGGCCTATCACAGTGTTCCGTGGCGGTCGTATCCGTGAAGTATCTTTTTGTGCCTTAGGTGCTGATGACAATACAAGTGCAGTGGCGGCAAGTCACAACCCAACCCAACCAACCAAAGAGGGCACTAACGTGACCGAATTAGAACAGGCGAAAGCCAAAATTCAAGAGCTTGAGCAGAAAAACACTCAACTCGAATCAGATGTGAAGAAATTCGCTGCTGAAAAGCGTGAGGCTGAAATCACGGCACTAACCGCTGAAACCAAAACTGAATTTTCAGTAGAAGAAAAAGCCGAAATGGCAAAACTGGACGATGCTGCATTTGCATTTTCCGCTGCTCAAATTCGCAAATTTTCAGCAAATTCAACTTTAAAAAAGCAAGGTCTACCTGACCACCTGACTAAACACCAAGCAGGTGGCGATCCAGCTCAAAATCAATTCAATGCAAAGCCGATGTCACTCGTTGACCAAGCAAAAGCGCGTAAATAAGGGGTAATACAAAATGGCTGTAACTAAAAAAGGCGTAACGTCAGATTGGTTGGCTTGGGAATTGGATGGAAACCATCGTCCGAGTCGTGAAAATGCAACCGTGGCGATCAATCAAACGATTGAAGATGGTCAGCCGGTATCATTTGATGCATCGGGTGACATCGTTGCATTTGATGGCACTGGTGCTGTTGCAGGTATTGCAATTGGCACAGTGAAAACCACAACCGAAAAAGGCAAAGGCGTAATATTGGCGCATCAAGCTCGTATTGTGGCTGAAAAATTAAAAGTTGAGGCGGGTGACTTGGCGACTGTTGTTGCTGGTCTTAAGACTCTTGGCATCACTACTGTGCGCTCGGCATAAGGGGAAAAGAATGGACGAATTAGAATTTAGCACACAGGAATTATCCACTGCTATTACAAGCTTACCAACTCGCATTGGTAATCCAAACGATGTGAATTTATTTCGCAATGTGCCAGGCACAACCAGTGCGTTTGAAGTTGAATTTTATGCTGAAGACACGGTTTTAGTGCCAACAACTGCCTGGGGTGGTGTTGCTCCAAAAAATAGCAGCGGTACTCGAACTTTAGAGACCTTTGCGATTCCGCACATGCCACTTGAAGATGTTGTGAAAGCAGCTGATGTGATGGGTGTTCGTGCTTTCGGTGGCACTGCTGCTGAAACCGTGAATGGCAAAGTGCTCGATAAACTTCAGATCATGAAAAATAAAATCGATACCACACTTGCATTTCGTCGTACGAAAGCAAAACAGGGCATTATCTTGGATGCTGACGGTACAGTGATTGTGAACTACAACACGCGCTTCGGTATTACCCCGCAGTTTGTTGATTTTGAATTAGGAACCGCAACTACTGATGTTGCTGCGAAATGCCAAGATGTTATTGACTTAATCGAAGATGGTTTGGGTCAAGAAACCACATCAGGCATTGAAGTGGAAGTTGATCGCGCATTTTACGATGCCTTGGTTGCTCACAAAAACGTGCGTGAAGTGTTTTTAAACTGGTCTAAAGGCGCTGATGTGCTTGCAGCTGGTAATAAATCAGGCTTTGAATTTGGCGGCTTAAAATTCATTGTGAACCGTCAAAAAATTGGTGGTGTACCGCTGATTGGTGTGAAAGAAGGTCATGCATACCCACTTGGCACACAAGATGTATTCTTAAACGCATTAGCTCCTGCTGACTTCTCTGACACGGTGAATACGCTTGCATTGCCGTATTACGCATCTCAAGAGCCATTGAAGCACAACCGTGGCTTTGAGCTTCATGTTCAATCAAACCAATTACCAATCGTTGCTAAGCCAAAAGCATTGGTGAAAGTAGTTTCAACCAAATAGGTGACCTATGTACGCAAACCGAGCCGATCTGGTCTTGCGTTACGGAGAGGTTGAGGTCTCACAATTAGAACGAAGTTTGACTGCTAATGAGTCGGTCAACTCCTACATCGAAGATGCGTCTGATATTGCCGATGGTTATATCGGGGTCATCTACGATGTGCCGCTTTCCGACCCCCCTAAAAACTTAAAAATCTATATCTGCGATATTGCTCGATTCTTACTGTGGCGTTCCAAAGCGTCCGACCAAGTGCGTCAGCGATATGAAGATGCAATCGGGTTTTTAAAACGCGTGGCGGATGGGAAGGCAACGCTTCTAATTCAGGATGCTGAAACTCAAGAAGTAACCAAGCCGAAAAAAGTTAGAGCTAGCGCACCACTTGGGACGACGTACACAGGTGGTGTTTTCTCAAACGCAAAACTTGATGATATGCCGAGTCTTTAATCATGGCGGATACTATTCAATTTCACGGTCAAGAAAAGATAACCGAGTGGCTGAACAGAGTTTTAAAGGAAGCTGGCGACCACTCCAAGTTGATGCACAACATCGGCTCAATACTAGAACACAATACAAAACAGCGTATTAATACCGGTATTGGTACTGATGATAAGCCTTGGCAAAAGTCATGGCGTGCAAAGCTTCAGGGCGGTACAACGCTTCGTGATACAAGTCGATTGTATAACTCAATTAAGTACACCGTACTTGATGGTGGTAAACGCGTCATCGTGGGAACCAATGTTTTCTATGCCCCGGTCATGCATTTTGGTGCGACGATCAGGGCTAAAGGCGGAAAGTATTTAAAGTTTAAAACCACAATGGGTGGATGGGCACAGATTCAAAGTGTGATTATTCCGCCGCGCCCATTTCTTGGCATGTCTGTGGATGACTCTCAGGAAGTTCTGTTTGAGATTGAAGAGTATTTGTTGGAGTTATTACTTAATGCTAAGTGATTATTTTGCAGTTGAACCGAAGATTGTTGAGTTGCTAACACCCAGTGAAGGCATTTTGGCAGTAAATACACCGTTTAGCGTTGATGACATGCTTCAGATTACAAACATAGCTCCCGCTTTAAATGTAATTTATGTCGGTGATCGGGTGGGCGATAATGTTGGGCAAGGTAGGTCGAATATGGTCACTCAGCAATGGTTGATCGTTTTAACTGTACGTGATGCATCATCGCAACTTAATCAAACGAGCAATATTCGTAAAGAAGCAGATCCGCTGATCCGTGAATTGTTAAGTAAGATGCAAGGCTTTAATCCTCAGATTGCAGGCTTTCGGTCATTTGAGCGTGTCGATGCGGGTGTGCAAATTGGCTCATCGGCAGGCTTTGCGTATTTCCCTTTCTTATTTGAAATCAAATTTATTAATTAGGAGCCGTTATGGTGAAGCAATATAAAGCTTTAAAACCAGTGGGGCGTTTTGGCGTCGGCGATGTGATTGCCGAATTACCTCAAGCGCAAATCGAAAAATTATTAGCAGATGGCGTGATTCAAGAAGTGCCTGAAGCAAAGCCAGCGGCTTCAGCCAAGAAAACCACAGGGGAGCAAAAGTAATGGCTAAGGAATATATTTCGCTGCAAGGTAAGTTTTACCTGTCAGAACTTGTGAATGGTGTTGCTAGTGCAATGCGCCATTTGGGTAACGTGCCAGACTTTGAGTTAGAAATTGGTGCTGATGTTGTTGAGCATAAAGAATCAACATCTGGTCAGCGTACTACTGACTTCACGATGATCAACGCAACATCAGTGAATTTTACGGGAACGCTGGAAGAAACTGATCCAGAAAACCTTCAATATATCCTGTCTGGTATGAATCACGCCGTAGCAACTACTACAGCGACAGATATATCACTGGGTACTGTGGTGGCCGGTAAAGAAATCAAACTGGATGGTTATAACCTGAAAACGGTTTCATTCAAGGATTCAACCACTGGCACAGCTAAGACTGTTGATCCAGAGAATTACACACTGGATGCTATATTTGGTACTGTGGTTTTCCATGATGTATCAGATCTGACCATGCCGATCTTAGCCACTTACACCACTGGAGCAGTGACTAACACCACTCTGGCATCCGACTTTGAAAAAGAGTACGAACTCTTCTTTAAGGGCATCAATACAGCGAATGGTAAACATATGGCTGTACGTTTATGGCGTACCAAGAAGTCACCAGAAACCACTTTCCCGCTGATTCATGAAGAGCTTGGTCAGTATGAAATTTCTGGTCAGGCTTTATCTGATGTAACAAAGCAAGCAGATCCGGCATTAGGCTTATATGGCCATGTTGTGACGATTCCGGCAGCGGAATAACCCCATACAGGCACAAAGAACTCCACAGGATGCGAAAGCATCTTTTTTTGTGCCTGTGTTTAGATGATTTCGAATTGTATTAACTAGTTTTTACAACTCAAAGTCATTTACCAACCTATTGACAGAAATCTATATTTTTAAAGCAAAGCCGGCCTAACTAGTCGGCTTTTTTAATGCCTGTTTTCAGGCAACCCACTGGCTAGGCTGATCCCCGAAAAGAAGATGGTCGTTTCGACTATTCATTGCATCTTCTTGCCAGTGTTTCTTTTTTAATGAGTAGTCGGAGCAGATCAATGAATGCAATCGTAACAATTGAAAATCAAACTCCATTTATCGAAGTCGAATTAAATGAAAAAGTTCAGCTCGGTGTGAATGCGCGTGACCTGCACAAAATGCTAGAGAGCAAGCAGGACTTTTCAACATGGATTAAGCGCAGAATTACTCAGTGTAAGTTCGAAGAAAACTTCGACTACATTAAGCTCCACCAAAAAGTGGAGCTTTCAAAGACCGGGCAAACTTCAATTGAATACATCATCTCGGTAGATATGACCAAGCACCTTGGAATGATGGAGCGCAATGAAAAAGGCCATGAGATTCGAAAATACTATATCGAACAAGAAGAATTAGCTCGTCAGCTTAAAGATGGGCTACAGGTGCGCATTGGTAAACTTTCAGCGCAAATTGAACTGATTACACAATGCTTGTCTGAAGCGGGGCGGTTTTTGTCTGTGGAGGGCAAGCAAACCAAGCCAGCATTACTAAAAGAATTAGATGAACTGATCAAAGAGGCGCAACCAAGCCTAGATTTTAAAGATGATGAATAAATAAAACCCTTCCGGATTTTAAATCTGAAAGGGAAAACCAATGCCACCTTCGGGTGGCTTTTTCGAGACCCCATCATGAATGATTTTTTCCTAGCAACAAATCGAAGCATCAAAATCAATGACATTGAAGTGCGTCAGATCCAGATGAAAGACTTTGACACCTGGGCAATGCATGCTGAAGTATTAAAAAACTTCATCAAAGACCAAAATCATTCAGATGAGATTTTGACAGGGCTATTTAAAGCTCACGGTGTGCAAGTCGTTGCAACCATGGCATGCGTCACCGATCTGGACCAAGAATCACTAATGAAACTTGCTGCTGATGAGCAAGGGTTTAAAGATCTGCTTAAAGCGGTGCTTCTGATCAACCAGGCTTACTTCAAATATGAAAGACCTAAACGCGGCATCAAAAAGAAAGATGACTCCACCTGGTTTAATTCATTCCAGTTTCTGGTATCAATGGGCCATCAGCATAGTGAAATCATGGAAATGACTTACGGTGCATTTCAGAACTACGTTAATGCAGCAAATAAGCTGTATAAGCAGGGAATTTTTAATAACGCCGTTGCAGTTCGTGTAGCCCAATCCGACAAAAAAGGCTTTGAATCATTCAAGAAAGAAATGGTTTCTGATTGATCAAGTGGCACCCTAAAGTTATGATGGGAAAATAATAATTTAGGGGTGAAATGTGAAATATTTATTATTAGCTTTGTGTTTAGTGTCGGGGTTTACTTTTGCTGAGAGAACAACCACTAGTATCCGAACTCCATCTGGTGACCTGGTAAAAATTGGTGATAGTCATCAATCTCTAAAAGACAAATTAGAAGTCAGAGCCCCAAGACATTATGTACTTGATGATGGCAAACTATATTGTGCAGCTACTGAGTATGTAAAAGAAGTGGATTTGCAGGAATACACTATTATTTTATGTCGCGACAGAATTGTGAAAATCTTATGGCGTAATTTGTAATGAAGAATAAATTAATTGCAGTAATTTTATGGTTTTTTGGCTTAGTTTTTATTCTCAGAGGAATAACATTAATTGGGGAAAGCTTTTTAGGCAGTTTATTTATGATATTGGCTGGTATTTTGATGTTGCCTCCAATTCAAAAAAAGATAACAGAAATAAGCCCGTCTATTAAAGGCCTCTGGTTGGGTGTGGGAATATTTTTCTTACTAAGCTTTTCAGGCATGTTCCTTCAAGCTTCAGAAGAAAAAGCTTTAAAGAATGGAACAGCAAGCCCTGAGTTGTTGGCACGAGAGGTTGACCGAAAAGCGCGTAATGAAGAACAGCAGAAGGCTGAGGCTGAGCGTGAGGCCACTAAATTAGCTGAAAAAGAACGACGTGATCGGGAGAGAGAGGCACGTGATCGAGCTATTGCTATTGAGGTTGATGCAGAAATTGCATTAAAGAATTTCTTAAAAGATCCTGAAAGTGCGCAAATACGTAATCAGAGCGGTATGTGCGGCGAAGTAAATAGCAAAAACAGTTTTGGAGGTTACACTGGATTCAAACGATTTATAGCGAGTCCCGCGATAGTTGCTATCGATGGAGAGAATATAGAATCTGGCGAGTTTCAAACTGTATGGGAAAAGTTTTGTACATAATGCTTCATGCCTAACTTAGATAACCCTGCCATTGAGCAGGGTTTTTTATTGTCCAAATTTTAGAGGTATTCATGTCTGGTAAAAATTTAACTTTTAAACTAATTCTAGATGGAGACTCTAGAGGATTGGTGCAGAATACTAAAAGTGCAGAGAAAGCTTTTAGTGATTTACAGCAGGCAATTAAACAAGGAACAGCAAGCTTTGAAGGGGAAGCCAAAAAGACATCGGATGCTGTTTCTAAAATTGTGCCGAAAGAATCCTTGGAATTGGCTGATAAGCTAAAGACTACGCTAAACGGAGCAACAGAGGCTATCAAAGGTGCAGGGGATGGTGCCAAAGAAACAGCTGATAATTTCAAGGACTTTGGCAGCAAGGCTGAGAAAGCACTTGAACAACTAAAAGTTGATCTGGTTGGAGCAAAGCAAACACTTCAAGATTTCTCAAAAACCAATGCCTCGCCACATGACATTGAGGCTGCCAAGCAGAAAGTAGACCAGCTAGAACGAGAAGTAGAACAGGCTGAGACTGCATTCCATGAATTTGATAGCGCCGTAAATAAAGCCAATACAGAGCTAAAGGAAACCAGTAGTGTAGCTGATAAGGCCAAACAGGGATTTAGTGCAGCTAGGGCAGCAGTAGGGACACTGGCAGCAGGTTTAGCAGGCTTAGGGCTTGGTCTTACAGTTAAAGAGCTATTACAGACTGCAGATGCCACACAACAGATGGGTGAGCGTATTAAGAACGCCACCAGTAGCACAGAAGAATACACTATGGTTCAAGCCAGACTTTTAGATCTGGCAAATAAGACATTCCGGCCGCTTGAAGAGGCTCAGGAGGTGTACCTAGCTACAGCCGGAACCATGAAATCACTAGGCTACTCCACGGAGCAGATCTTAGCAGTTACAGAAAGCTTATCACTATCCTTTACCCACAACGCCACCAGAGCTGATCAAGCACAGTCAGCACAGGATGCCTTAGCAAAATCCATGGCTAAGGGTTCGGTAGATGCAGATGCATGGATGTCGATCATTACTGGTGCAGATAATGTCGTAAAAGACATGGCAGAAAGTACCGGGCGTACTGAAGAGGAAATTCGCCAACTAGGGGCAAGTGGTAAAATTTCCATTAAAGAGCTAACCACGGCGCTTATTGAGTCTAGAGATCGTAATGAAGAGCTAGCCAGCTCAATGGCTAACTCTACAGCCGATGCAGCTGTAGCACTTAAAAACAACCTGACAGACGTTATTGCCAAGCTAAATGAAAAGCATCAGATATCATCTAGGTTGTCAGAGGCCATGCTTACACTAGGTGGTGATATGAGCTGGCTTACCACCCTATTTGAGGATGCTATTGGCGCCATAGAGACTGTTACTGAGCGATATTCAGGGTTGGATGCAGAAACAGAAGCACTAAAAGGTGCTTTAAGCTCAATGTACGAATTGTTTAAAGAGCTTGTATCTGGTGCATGGGAATTAGGAAAAACCATAGATGACGTATTAGGGACAGCTTTCACAACCTTTACATCCTTGCTCGGCTCATTTGTTGGTGATGTCGCATCTGCCGGAGAGCAAGTAAGTTTCTTAACAAGGGTCTTGCAAGGACTATCACTTGTTTTTGGCATGGTTGAAGATGGCATATCTGGTATCAAGATTGGCTTAAATCTCATTACAGGCGCGTTCTATACTTTGGCCTCAGCAGCCAATAGCGTTATGGCGGCAATCACATGGGGCGATGTGAGCAAGCAATTTGCCGCTAATGCTGATTTAATGAAGGATAAGGCCGAGCAGTACTATACTGAAGCAGACAAGCAGGCCATGGAGTTTAAATCCAAGTATGTTGAACGCCTGGAGGAAATGTCGAAGACTGAGCAGCAGAAAAATCAGGAAAAGGCTGATAGTGCTAAAGCCACTCTGGAAAAGATCGATGCAGACGAAACAGCTAGTGCACAGAATCGGATTAAGGCAGCACAGGATTATGCCAATGCAGCCATAGCAGCTAATGAAGGCGTGCTATCAGAACAGCTCAAGTCTGAACTAGCGGCTAAGGGCTACGCCGTAGCAATGGATGAGGCTGGGAAGGTTACAGTCACGGCTATGGATGCTGCAGGGCAGAAACTGACAGAAGTACAGCAGAAAACTGAAGCCATTAAAGTGGCTACAGAAAACCTCAGAATAGCGGATGAAGAGTATCTGGCCTATCAGAAGCAAGCCGCTATTGAGCGCGCAGCTCTAGAGAAGCAGATGCAACAAGCCAAGGCTTCTGGTGATCTGAATGAGCTTAAACAGATTCAAGACAAAATCAACCAGATCAATACCAAGGAGCAAGAGCTACAAGCTAATCGAAATCAAAGACAGACAGAGTTATTGACACTTAACCAAAAAACGGCTGACGGCTCTGCTGCGGCGTACATAAGAGCTTCTGAGTTAGCCCAAAAGTTCGGGGTAGACCTGGATAGGTCACTTAACAAGGTGTCTGAGCAGTTTGTTAAGTCCGGAGATGATATAGACAAGCTAGGTAGTGAGCTAAAAAAGCTTGGGATCGAGGGCAAGCAAGCTGGTAATGTTACCTATGAAGCCTGGTTGACGTGGCTGCAAACGGCCAAAAGCCAGGCCGAAATTGATATGGCCAAAGCCAAGCTTCAGGAGTTCGGTACTCAAGGACAAATTTCAACATCTCAGGTGGAGCAGGGATTAATTGCTATCAAAATGCAGGCTCAAGGATTACCTGATGATATTGATCCGGTTACTGAAGCATTTAAGCGATTAGGCATTCAAACTAAAGAGCAATTAAAGCTGGCTGCTCAACAGGCTTTGATGGATTACATCACCGTCAGGGATAGCGGAAAGGCAACTGCTGAAGGTATCCAGAAAGCATATGAGAAGGCTGCTCAGTCTGCAGCAGCATCAGGTGATGCAGGTGTGATTGCTGCGACTAATGCGGCAAATGCAGGCCGCAATCTGGAAATCCAGATTGATGATAGCGGTCAGGCTGTAGTCAAAACCATGGATGACTGGGCCAAAGCCAATAATCGGGTAGAGAGCTCAGCCAGTGCCATTGGTGATGGTTATCGTGAAGCTGGACGGGTCGCAAGAGAGGAGGCCAAATCCTCTACTGAAGCCTGGTCAGAAGCGCTTACTGCCATGCAGGGCAAGCTTAAAGCCTCTAAAACTGGAGTCATGGCTAAAAACGGTTATTCAGTTGATGAGATTGAGCAGCAGCTGACTGAAATGGGTTATAGCGGTAATGCCCGGCAAAAGGCTAAAGAGCTATTCGAGACGGCACAACAGGGTCCAGGTGGTTATTACCGTTCAGCCTCTCATGAATATGCTGCGCGTTACGGCGTTTCTGCATACGACAACCAGAAACAGACCGGCAACTACATGTTCATTGCCGAGCAGCTGGAAAAGCTGGAGGAATATGCAGGCAAGTCGGGCAGTACTGGTTCCAGAGTCAATGTAAACAATCTGGCCCCGGACGTGAGCTATCCTAAAACCAGCACTCCAACTGCTGAGCCTTCACGTACTGTCATCAACCAGATCTCTATTAATGGCCGCACAATTAATGTCCCTGTGGATGAGGCTAATCAGGGCAGTTTTAATGATTTCCTGACTGAACTGGAAAGGATAAAAAAGAGTAGCTAATGAAATTAATACGAGTGTCTACATCAGAAACCGTCCCGCTTGAGGACGGTTTTTTATGGTCTGATGAATTTGAATGGAAGCCCATCGAGCAGAAACAGAGTCGGGCTATTGATGGTTCTCTAATTATCCAGGAGGGCCGTAAAAAAGCAGGTCGTTCAATTGTGCTGGAACCGGCAGATAACGCTATGGGCTGGATCAAACGCCGTGATTTACGCACGGTTCAAGCCTGGTCTGCTTTATCTGAACAATTCATTCTGGCTTTTGAGTATCAGCACGACAGACGTGAATTTCATGTGATTTTTAACCATGAAGCCGGGGCACTGGAAGCTGCTCCAGTGAAGGGAATTCCATCTGTATCTGAGGATGACTATTACAACGTGACTTTACGCTTTATTGAAGTGGGGGAGCTATACAGTGGCAATTGAAACTAAAAATCTGGTGCTCTATAAATCTGAGCGCCTGAGCGATACAGAAGATGGGGGCGGTAAGTACTCTGGCCAGATGATTGAAGATGGCCAGAGCAATAACCTGTTTAATGATGTGAGTGAGCTGGACCGCACCATGGGTGATGTGTCACTGCGTAAACTGTTCCCCGCCGTGACAACAAATGATACAGACCTGCTTATGGGGGCTACGGTCTTTATCTCGGAAAACCCGAAAGACCCCAATGTCTCGGCTTTGCTGTTTAGTACAAAGTCGTGGATCGATGAGCGTAAGTCCGCCCAGAACCGGATTGAAAACTATCTGGCCAAGGGTGGACAGGCAGCAGGGAGTCCACTGGATACACATTATGCCGGTATGAAAACCCTGCAGGTGGCGATGTTTTTGAGTGAAGTCGAAAGCTCGGTGGGCAGTACGCTGGTACTGGTCTCAAAAGAAGGCCAGGCTCTGCAGCATGAGCAATATGTTCGCATCACCAAAGTTGAGACCCGTATTGCCAAGATGGTCATCGATGGAAAGGAAATTGAATATAAAATTGCCACCTACAGCATTAATGATCCACTCGATCAGGATTATGTCGGACTCTCTGCAAGACAATGGTACAACGGAGATAAGTCCGAAACGATTTTACGGGATACGATTGTAGCTGATACAGGTAAGTATTACGCCTCATCTAATCTGGCCACTGATGCCAAAGTCGGTGAGTTTACTGTAAATGCAGAAAGTATTTTTGCCCAGCTGGTCCCATCTGCCCAGACTGAAACACCAATTGTGGATGTAAACGCAGCCGGGGAAAGTATGGTGCTGATACCGGGTAACACTGCTGCTATTACTGCAACTTACTCGACCACCATTGGTACCGCTCAGAATCTGTATATCGGCTCATCTGTCATGCCATCGAGTGTCTCGTTTAACCTGTTTGGCCAGCAGATCACTGATCAGGGCGGACTGCTTAAAAACACTTCTGGTACCCAGGTTGGAACAATTGATTACCAGCGTGGCTTGATCCAGTGGACACAAGCTGCAGGTGCAGGATCTGCAAACTTAAGCATGACCTTTAAGCCGGCTTCAGCACCCAACCAGTACTTCCAGTCTGAAACCCGGCCAGTGACCCAGCAGAACCAGAGTGCCAACTGGACCGGTGTGCTGGTACCACCACCAGCCCCGGGCAGCCTTTCAGTTTCTTATATGTCACAGGGCAAGTTTTATGAACTGAAAGATGATGGTTCGGGGCGGTTGTCTGGCTCGAGTGCTTCGTTTGGTTCAGGCAATATCAATTATGAAACCGGCTCCTGGTCTATTACGACGGGTGCTTTACCGGATGTGAATACACCAATTTTACTGTTATGGGGTACACCGCTGGCTACGTTCATACGCTCAGATCTTGCGGTTGAACCGGCAGCATTCGAGTTTGATTTGCAGCAAGCTGGTATAGCCTCGGGAAGCGTGACAGTGAAATGGCTGCTGGAAGGCGAACAGAAAACTGCAACTACAAATACGCTGGGCCAGTTTAGTGGCGATGCCACCGGTACCTTTAACTATGCCAGCGGTCAAGGCCGGCTGGTACCGAATAAACTGCCGCAGAAAAATACGGTCTTCACCATCAATTATAGCTATGGCGTACCGCTTGATCAGACTGTTGAAAATGTCATGCCAACTGATCAAAAGCTGAAATTTACCATTGGTTCAGGTGCTGCAATACAACCCAATAGTGTTGAGTTAAGTGTGCCGGTTGCTGATCAAATCGGCTCAGTCATCGGTACGGTGGTTCTAACTGATATTCCAGTGAATGCAGAGGTTGGTAACCTGGTTAACAGTCAGGGCAAGGTACAGGGCACCATTACCTATGCAACAGGTGCGGTAGAAATTATTCCTGAAGCGACCAGCTCGGTTTTCACCAAATCCTATATACCAACTACGGTTTATGGAGCAGCATAAATATGTCATTTTATTTACCCGCCACTTCTCAAATTAAGGAAGAAGTAGTGCAGCTCGGGGCATACCGGGCGACCAGTATTAGCGTGAAATACCGTGATACTTCAGGCGTAAGTTCCGGAGTTAAACAGGTTACCGGTGACAAGCTGCGCTTTGATCTGACCCAAGGCTTTGATGAGCAGATCCTCTCCGGCGCGGTGCGTTTTATGCTGGGTACGGATACCTATCTGGACCGTACTGGCACCCTGGTACGCAATGTAAATCCAGCCAATAACAGTGGCACCAGTTCCGGTATCATTCAATATGGTACCGGCAAAATCGAGATTGACAGCTGGACACCGAATACCGATAACCGCCTGACATTGCAGTCTTTAACCACCACCACAGATATGCCGCCGGTCAACCGTATCAGCTTTAGAACACCGGTCAGTCCGCTGCGTCCCGGTTCATTAACAGTCGTCGTAGCCACTTTAGACTATGGCCAGCTGACATTGCGGGCTGATGACGATGGCATCATTGAAACTAGCCGGGCACATGGCCAGATTAATTACGATACCGGTTTTGTGGATCTGTTTTTTTATACCAAGACTGAAATTACTGAAAGTAATCGTGCAGGAATTGAAGAGCAGGACTGGTATGACGTTCTGCTCGAGTACGAGGAAGCCGGTAAAAGGTACATCAATATACCGGTATGGGTCGCTCCGGAATCAGTCCGTTATAATGCGGTGGCTTATACCTACATCCCTCTGGATGCTGAGATCTTGGGGCTATCCGCTACCCGTCTGCCGCTGGATGGCCGGGTACCGATTTACCGGGTCGGTGATATTGCTATTGTCAGTTCCAGCAAAATATTTGAACTGCCAGATCATATCGCTGGCCAGATTTATGAATTACCGGATCAGCGCATTTCATGGGCCGAGCTTGAAGATGCCGACGGGGTAAAAGTACCGTTTGATATGTACAGCGTGGATTATGACTATGGCAAGTTTACGCTAGGTGGTGATTTTGCTTTAAATGCGCTGGTTGCACCGCTCACTATGCGTTATCGCTATCAGGACATGCTGCTGATCCGTGACGTACAGATCAACGGCCAGCTAACCTTCACCAAGCCACTGACCCACAATTATGATGCTGAAAATACCATTGTCGGCTCAGCTCTAGTCATTGGTGATATGCAGGCCCGCTCTACCGGGAAATTTGTACAGCCGTCCTGGAATAGTGTCTGGTTAAATGAGGCCACTGGCGGGGCAATTTCAGCCAATTACAATGATGCCTTATATCCAATTGCAGTCACGAATAATGGTGCAATTCAGGAACGCTGGGCCTTGGTTTTTACTGGAGATCAATCGTTCCGCTGTATCGGGGAGTACTCGGGACAGATTGGTACAGGCACTATCAACACAGACTATGCCCCAATTAATCCGGTCACTGGAGTACCGTATTTTGTAGTGAAAAAAGAAGGCTGGGGACAGGGCTGGGTGAGTGGCAATGTACTGCGCTTTAATACCATTGCTGCTACCTTTCCAGTCTGGGTCATTCGTACTGTGAAACAGTCTGAACCAACAGTGCTATCAGATCAGTTTCAAATCATGCTGCGTGGTGACATTGATCGCGTGGTTTAAAATTTAAATTAAATATGGCCGCGTTAAGCGGTCTTTTTTATGGATATTAGAAAATGGCGACAGATGTAGATGTACAATATTTTAGTCATTTAAATGGCTTAACGCTTAGCAATAACTGGGGTGATTTAATTCGTCTGCTTGATAAAGCTTTGGTGACAGGCGTTGATTTTACTCAAATTACAGCAGCTTCAATTGATGCTCAAGGTGATGTGCATATCACACTATACGCAGCGCATAATGCCATGTTGTTTCAGGTGGTTGAGCTATCAGGTTTTACTCCCGCATCACTCAACCAGAAATACAGAATCAAAGGCGTACCAAGCGCAACCGAGCTGATTTTAAAACCACATGCTGCAATTGTTGAAACAAATATCACAATAGTTGGCGCAGGAAAACTAGCATCACTGGGTTATGAAATTATTTTTCGCGATACAAACGATGTAAAGCGTGTTTATCGTGCTAAAAATCCAACGGCACAGCATCCGTTTATTCGTGTGGATGAAAGCTTAACAAGTCCAGATGGTACAACAGGCGTATATACATCAACTTATGCAAAATATGCCATGGTTGGCTTACTTGAGCACATGGAGCATATAGACGATTATGAAAATCCAGATGTGTTGCAACTACCCTTTGACCCAAGCGACCCAGCCAAAAATTGGAAAATTGCAGGTACGGACGCGAGTGTGGTGCGCGGATGGAGTCGCTGGCATTATGCGTCAAACCAATCATCAAACATTACTGACACGAACGTGCCTGCTAATGGAAATCGAGAATTTACATTGATTGGCGATAAAGACGCATTTTATATGCACACTGCAACACGTATTGGCGGGAGTGGGCAAAAGAATTTGCGGGGCTGTGGATTATTTAATGCTTCACTACCGAATGATGTGATACCAAATTGGTTTTTGATGACATACACACCTGATATTCCGACAGCCGCAAATTCAAACTATGCTACCTACATTCAAGGCTACCCAGGATTAACTCCGTTAAATTCTTTTGCTGCAAATTCAGCATTTTTTACACCTAAATATTCACCATTACAGCGTATTTCTAAATATACAAAGGCTAATCCTATTTTGCCTGATTACGCAACTGGTGCTACCACAATCTATGCAGGTACAGATATTGCTGCGCTCGAAGTACCTTTCGTTGACACAGAAAAATGCTTAAGAGGAACACTTAAGTATGTGTATTACGCGGGAAACAATCGAAGCGCAACCACACAAGTCACTCCTCTGCTCGCTGAAAACTCAATGTATTTATGGGAGAGCATGGTGTATTCAAATGAGGCGGTAGGTGGGGTGTATTATTATATTGGAGAGATTGAATGAAACCATGTTCTCGAAAATCCTTATTTGCATCGTATCTGATACAGGCTATTGAAGTAGGCCCAGTAATTGCAAAAATTAAAGGTTCAACAAAAAAGTTAGGTCAACAATATCAAGGTGCAATAGTTGTGCTTTACAACAAAGCCAACTTACAACCCATGGCAATAAAAAAACCCGATCAAAATGGTAATTATCAGTTTCTGGGACTAAATACAAATTTAAAAACCTTTGTCGTAGCTTTTGATCAGAATCAGCAATACAACGCAGTCATACAAGATAACGTGGTGCCAAAATGAGCCGAACTTCAAAAGCCGCAAAATTAAATATGATAACCGCGCTTGCTAGTTATGCAGATAGCGGCGCAGGTGCAGCCACCATTGTTTTTTATGACGATACGATGCCAGCCACAACGGAAGATGCCGCAAATGATAGTGCCAAGTTAGTGACACTGACATTGCCAGAGCCTTGTTTTAAAGAGGTCACTGTTGATTACGTTGAGCTATATCCAAGTGATACCGCTACCGTGATTAAAACAGGTACAGCAACATGGGCGCGCATGTATAACGGTGCGGGTGCGAGCGTGATGGATTTGGTTGTTGGTACTGACATCACACTAGCAAATACAAGCCTTGCAGTGGGCGGCACACTAAACGCGCAGTCTATTAAATTACGGCCTTAAATTTAAAGGGGTAGTCATGTGGAGTTTAAAAATAAGGCCGGCACGGTTGACCCGCACAATGTAAATTTTAATTTTAAGCCTGATAACACAGACAGCCATAACATCATTTTAAACTTTGAGGTTTTGGCTGATGGGTCAACTAACTTAAACTTTGGTGACGATAACAGTGCGGCTATTTACGCAATTGCCGATACTGGCTTTAGTGTTGAGATAGCCGCGTTTTATGCTGATAGTGATGCCAACACAAGCGTTATTGATACCATCGTTGACACTGCTTTTTCAGTTGAAATAGATGCAGTATTTGCGCCAGACATTAATATTGTTGGCAGTATTGATGCTGTTGTTGATACCAGCTTTATAACTGAGATTGAGGCAGTATTTAGTCAAAATCTATTAGTTATTGACACCATTGTTGACACTGATTTTAGTGTTGAGATACTAGCAACTTTTGACATTAACTTTATTTTAGGTGTGAGCAATATAGGTCAATTTAGCTACCAAAAAGCCGCACCATGCTTAATATCGCAGCGATATAGGTGGGCTAAACCAATCTTTAAGGCGCATAACAGCGCCTTTTATTTTGAGCACAGTTTAAGCCTAGGTAATCAGGAATTACTTGGTTTTGAAAAGGCTGACTTGCTGTACCGCTCGGTTCAGCTGCAGCATGAGAAAGCGACTGGTTTATCTAGTGATGCGTACTTTATCTGGCAGGAAAACAAAAGGCTGGCCAAAGCGCGAATATTAGTTTTTGAAGAGAGCAGTAAGCTTAGGATCAACCGTATTTCAGATTGGGAGGAGCTGGTGCGGAAGCGCCGAAACTTTACCTATTCGCATCAAGTAGCACAGGTCTTTGAGAAGCGTTTTATATTTGAATGGGATAAAGGTCTTGAACTGATCACGACCAATAGCATTGCATGGGATAAAGCTAAAGCCATTCATTACCGAAAGCATCCGGTTCAACCCTGGCCACAACCTGAGCTTCCTGAATATATTGGCAGTACTGACCTCAACTTTAACTGTCTGTGTACCGGATCGGATCCACACAACCTTATTTTAAATTTCGGGGCAGATGACTGTATTCCAGGTCTGCCGCCAAAAAGCTGGTGGTATATCGTGAATGAATTATCCGTAAGCCGTCTGGACA
This sequence comes from Acinetobacter sp. UNC436CL71CviS28, assembly GCF_000620525.1. Lineage (NCBI taxonomy): Bacteria > Pseudomonadati > Pseudomonadota > Gammaproteobacteria > Moraxellales > Moraxellaceae > Acinetobacter > Acinetobacter sp. UNC436CL71CviS28. The sequence goes on along the minus strand of NZ_JIBB01000033.1, from coordinate 10,570 downwards.
ATGGCCAGAATATCCTGGTCTATGATGGCAGTTATAGTACAGATCGCAGCCGCTGGTGCTGGTCATATAGCCTGAACGTACCCGCATCTGAAATACCGAAACTAGAGCCAGTTAATGGCCAACCTGTCATTTTAAGAGTTATGGTGAATGGTACCGAGCATCACATGCTGCTTGAAAACCGTAGTCGCTCACGTCGATTTGCCGAAATCACTTATACATTAAGCGGTCGCAGCCAGTCCGCTTTACTGGACGCTCCCTATGCACCGACACGCTCATTTACCCAGGAGAATGAAAGGACCGCACGGCAGCTCTGTCAGGCTGAACTGGATCGGGTCAACAGCTCAACAACACTGCAGTGGGAGCTGATCGACGAGCTGAGCTGGATTGTTCCAGCGGGCAGCCTGAGCTATTCAAACATGACCCCCATTGCTGTAATCAAAATGATTGCTGAGTCTGCAGGAGGTTTTGTCTACAGCGAGAAGGGCAGCGATACCATCACTATAAAGCCCAAGTACAAAAAAACATTCTGGGATTCAATCACGGTTGAAGAATATGACCGGCTGATCCCTGAAAGTCTGGTCACAGAGCAGTCTACCGATTATGAGCCTTATCCTGATTATAACGGGATTACTTTGACCAATGACCGCTCTGGCTTAAGTGGCCAGATTAAACGTACTGGCACTGCAGGTGATACTTTGCTGGAAACAGCGAACAATCCACTGTTTACCGTTGAGAGCATGGGGTCTTATGGCAAAGCGGCTCTGGCCAAGTCAGGTCTGGTCGAAACCCACAATCTGGTGATGCCGATTGGTCCGGATGTGAGTGAATGTGTACCTGGTGATTTAGTCGCATTTAATGCTGAATGGTGGGGCATCATTGATGGGGTGAACGTGTCATTCAATCATGCGGTGATTAACCAGAGTATTAAAGTGGAGAGCATCAATCGTGAGTAATCCATTACAACGTTTAATCGACTTATTACCCAAGGCTCCAGAGTTCATTGGCACCATCACCTCAGCAGATCATCCTAATTATAAGGTTTTAGTGGTCGATGGTAGCGGATTGGTCCTGTGCACCAGCAGTACCAAATACTTAACAGGTACCCGGGTGTTTGTATCAAACAACGAGATCAAGCGCCCAGCGCCTGAAGGCAGGGTTATACAGATAGAAATTTAAGAAAGGTAAAACAGTTTAAGCACCCTACGGGGTGCTTTTTTATTACCAAAATTTAAGGGGGCGCAATGTCCAACGATTATTCAACTGATCCACCTGCAGCAACAGCAGCTTCTCTTATCATGTTATCTGACAAGCTTACAGATATGTGTCAGAAAATGGATAAGCTCAGTGATGTTCCGCAGCAGCTTGATCGATTAGATATGACTATTAAGCAGCTTAGTAAGGACAACCAACAGACACGGAACGACTTGCAGCAAACACAAACCAACTTTCAAATTGAATTAGAGAAAATTCGACGAGACGTTGGTGAGCTAAAAACCAGTAAGACCCGGATTGATACGCTGGGTGAATGGTTTAAGTGGGGAGGGATCGCCTTGCTTTCAGGGATTTTGGGCTCCTGGCTAACCCTGTCATCCGATGTACGAGCAACTCAAACCAAGACCAATAACAATGATCAGCGAATTATGAGCCTTGAGAAACAAGGTGACCAGACGCTTCGAATCTTGGATGAAATCCGCAACAAACTTTATGAACGCAATTACGTGAGAGAATCACAATGAAATTTATACCCGAAAATGTCACAAAATATCTATCTGTTAAGCTCCCTCTTCTGGGAGCTTTTTTATCACTGTTAGTTTTAATTCTGCAGTGGGCCTTGGATTATCAGATTATCCCTGTTGAATATCAGCTACTGATTATTAACTTCGTAATTCCTGCTTTGGCGTGGATTGGTCGTAAGATTGCCCAGCCAAATCTAAACCAGAACCAACCTTTAGGTTTTGTCACTGTGACAGCCGGCCATTCCAATGTTGATCCGGGTGCAGTTAGTGGCAAATTTAAAGAAGCCGAACTGGTAACTAACTTTCGTAATGCAGTAGCTTATTACTTAAAGAGCTCCGGTATTAGTATTAAAACGGATGGTGTGGGTACCACTAATAATCCATTGGCTTCAGCCATCAAGTTAATTAAGGGTTCTTCTGTTGCAGTTGAATTTCACTTAAATGCCGCTGGATCTAGTCAGGCGAATGGAGTTGAAACAATTGCTTTGCCGAAAGATAAAAAATTGGCTCAAGACTTATCTGCAGCTGTGGCCACCGCTTTAGGTAGTCGTTTACGTGGTGATAATGGCTGGATTGATCAAAGTCAGTCAGCACGTGGCAAGCTAGGTTTTATCAGTAATGGTGGATTAATTGTAGAGTTAGGCTTTATTAGCAATGAGGATGAGATATCCCGCTTTAATGCTCGTTACTGGTTAGCTGCAAAAGCAGTTGCTGATGTGCTGATTGAATATGAAAATAACCATTAAGCTTTTAATGATGTGCAGTCTACTAACAGGCTGCACAGCACACTCAATCTCTAATCATGTTAGCGTGACACTGTGCGTGCAGTGTTTAGCGCAATGATCAACAAACCCCACCAACTTCAAAAAACTCTAATGGCTCTTGCTCTGAAAACCACGGATTATACCTAAGCGCCCACCCCGGACTTTTATTGTACGGCTTGGCTCGTTTGACTAAATAGCAAATATAGAAGTGGTAAGGACTCAATCTTATTTTCCCCAATTATCAACGATATCGCACCATTCCTGAATCATTTGCCGGCGACCATCTAAGTGCTGTGCATGGTTATAGGTGCCACGTACCACATTCTTATCTACGTGAGCCAACTGCAATTCAATCCACTCTGAACTATATTTGTGTTCATGCAGAATTGTCGATGCTGTTGATCTGAAATCATGAGCTGTCAATGATTCAAAACCCATGCTACCCAAGGCTCTATTAATTGTTGTTTTATTCATGATCTTGGTTTTATTGAATACAGAGCAAAATACATATTCATCATTGGACTGTACCTTCTGGCGTTCAAGGATATCCAGCATTTGGGTGCTAAGCGGTACCAAGTGAACCCGGTTCATCTTAATATTGCGCTCACCTTTGCTTAATTGTTCTTTTGTGGCGGCAGGTACGGTAATCAGCTTATTTTCAAAATCTACCCATTCCCATTTTAGGCGGCATACTTCAATAGAGCGCATCATTGAGTACAACAGGAACCGGATAGAGTTCTTAACCATTTCCGTGCTACGGCTTTTATCCATAGCGTCATTGAATCGAGCACGCTCATCTAGGGTCATTGGTCGAGCTGTTTCTTTTGGTGGTCGCTCAACTGTCTGACCCAATGAAACTGTAGGATTGGATTCACAACGAAGGTTAGCAATTGCGTAGTTGAATATAGAGTTCACCAGCTGCCTATTTCTAATCGCTGTGCTTTCACCGGTACCATGGTTCATCTGCTTTGAAACACGCTTGATGGTATCTTTCTGCATTTTAAGAATATCGTACGGTGTAATGTCCTCAATATTTTTATGACCGAAAGCCGGGAACAGGTCACGCTCAAAAGATTTTTCTACATTCAATTTAAAACTGGTAGAGCGACGATCTTTTTTAGATGTGTACCATTCTAGTGCAACTTGCCTGAAGAGGTTCTCAGATTGCGTTTTGGCTTTCTCTTTTTCTTCTTGCTTGAATTTGGCAGGATCAATGTTCTGATCCAGGAGCGCTTTCTGGTCTGTAACTTTTTGACGCGCCTGTGCTAAAGTTACTACAGGGTATTCACCAAGACTGATCATTGAAGCTTTACCGAGGAATCGGTAGCGATATCGCCAGAGCTTAGATCCATTGGGCCGAACTTCAAGACACAACCCACTATGATCAGCTACCCTGAACATTTTTTCTTTAGGCTTTAACTGCTTTATTTTAGTATCGTTTAGCATGGGCTGTGAGTAAGAAAGCTAAATAATAAGGATACTCACAATATTACTCACAATGCACCTAAATGTCACTTGAGCTCATTTTAGCTTATTTAATGATGGGCGTAGTTTTGAGAAAGAATGGGAAAAGCTATTTTGGTCTATTTTATACTATCTAGCTTCGTTGTCTCTTTTCGATCATTAGAAGCATGAGCTTTTAACCTTTTGAAATGTATACACCTATGTGTCTTTAATTCGGATGAACTCTAAGAAAATATTTGACTAAAAACAGGAAACCCAGATTTAGAAATAAATGCAAAAAGAAAAATTAGAGCGAACAATATCATAGCAAAAAATCATGAATTGCTGCTGAACTATTTCTATTATGGTGTTGAGGCTTATACTTAATATTAAAAAATCTGGCAAATTCTCTTAAATCAAAAATTAAGGATGGCCTAAGACTTAAAAAAATCATGCGTAGGGAGAATAAAAAAACAGTGAGTAACTGAGCTACAGCTATTATGAATCAAAAATAAACAATAACTGTTAAAAGCTGACTATCATCAAAATTTTTGAGCTAAATTCCCGATAGAAATTAAAAAATAAATAATTTATTAAATTTAGAATATCTATTAGAGCTCCTTAAAAATAAAATCATACAAAAATAACTAAACACAGTCTTAACTTCTAAAAAAATGCACTATTTTGGTTCAATAATTCTATTATTCTGAATAAAGTAATTTAAGAATGATTGATGATAGTGCAATTCAATCTGCACACAGTATAATACCCGCATAGCTAAGGTTTTTTTAATCTTCACACTATTAAGAAATTCAAAGCATTAGCTTAGTATTCTAAAGTTGGTATGGGAATTGCTTTATATTGAGCAACTACTAACATGCACTCGATAAGTGCAACAAAATTTCATCGGAGCAAAATGAGCATGGCGAACAAGGTCCTTCAACTCATAGAAGAAAGTGGCGCAAAATGGGTCGATTTTCGCTTTACTGATACCAAAGGCAAGGAACAGCATGTTACTTACCCGGCAGACAGTATTGATGAAGATACATTTGAAGATGGCAAAATGTTTGATGGTTCTTCAATCGCTGGCTGGAAAGGGATTGAAGCATCGGACATGATTTTACGTCCAGATGCAGAAACTGGCTTTATCGACCCGTTCTTTGCAGAGCCAACAGTTGTAGTAACTTGTGATGTGATTGAACCATCAACTGGACAAGGCTATGAACGTGATCCACGCTCCATTGCTCGTCGCGCAGAAGAATATTTAAAATCTACCGGTATCGGCGATACTGCATTCTTTGGCCCTGAACCAGAATTCTTTGTATTTGACGAAGTAAAATGGGACATCGATATGTCTGGTGCACGCCATACATTGATCGCTGAAGAAGCTGCCTGGTCTACAGGTAAAGATTATGAAGCAGGTAACTCTGGCCACCGTCCACGTGTAAAAGGTGGTTACTTCCCAGTTCCGCCAGTAGATTCTTCACAGGATATGCGTGCAGATATGTGTGCAAAAATTGAAGATATCATGGGACCAGGCCGTGTAGAAGTACATCACCATGAAGTTGCATCATGCCAGTTAGAAATTGGTGTGAGCTTCAATACCATGGTGCGCAAAGCAGATGAAGTTCAACAGTTCAAATACGCAGTTTGGAATGTTGCACATCAGTATGCAAAAACTGCTACTTTTATGCCTAAACCAATGGTAGGCGACAACGGTTCAGGTATGCATGTGCATATGTCGATCTCCAAAGATGGCAAAAACCTGTTCGCTGGTGATGAATATGCAGGCCTTTCAGAAATGGCATTGTATTTCATTGGTGGTGTAATCAAGCATGCTCGTGCACTGAATGCAATCACTAACCCTTCTACAAACTCGTACAAGCGTTTAGTGCCTCACTTTGAAGCACCAATTATGCTGGCTTACTCAGCACGTAACCGCTCTGCTTCTATCCGTATTCCTTACGTGTCTAGCCCTAAAGGCAAGCGTATTGAAGCACGTTTCCCAGATCCAATGATGAACCCGTACTTGGGTTTTGCAGCATTGTTGATGGCAGGCCTTGATGGTATTCAGAATAAAATCCATCCGGGTGAAGCGGCTGACAAGAACCTGTATGATCTTCCTCCTGAAGAAGAAGCAAAAATTCCTACAGTTGCCCATAGCCTCGATATGGCTCTTGAAGCACTGAAAGAAGATCACGAATTCCTGCTAAAAGGTGGCGTGTTTACTAAAGATATGTTAGATGCATATATCGAACTTAAAACTGAAGATGTGCGTCGTCTTAATACGACTACTCACCCAGTTGAGTTTGATATGTACTACAGCCTGTAAATCTATTCTGAATTTCACTGTAAAAAGACCCGCCTTTGTGCGGGTTTTTTTGTATGATGCTGTAATTGATAAACGATATGATGTTATGGCACCACGCAAAAAAAATACTGGATTTTTTCCATGGATTGATCCTCAGGATCACAATAAAGGTTTTAAACTGAATTTTTCTGAAGTGACTTATATAGAAATAGGACGTACACCTGAAGGTTATAAACAGGCAGAATTTGTTGCACTGCGACATCCTGAATTCGCTCTGGACTATGATTATCCAAAAAGTTTTTATCTCACTACCGAGGGCTTGATCTTAAAGAAATTACCGAGCGGGACATATGTAGTCATTGCTAAAACAGATAATGGTTAATTGTGAAGTTGGGAAAGTTGTGAGTTCAAAATATAAAAACAAGCATGCTGAGCAGATTCCTGCAGCACTAAAAATTTGGTTATATGCATCAGGTTCCTTAACCCGACAGTTAACCGATCTGGCTGGCGGAAAGTTTAGGGTCGAGACGCTTAATGAATATTTTCAACGCCCTAACTTCGCTGACAGCCAGTGGATGAAAATGCCAGCTCAGCATACTTCCTGGGTACGTGATACTTATCTATATGGCTGTGAGACACAGCCGTGGGTCAAGGCGAAAAGTATCTTTCCGATACTAAGCCTGCAAGGACGGGCACGTTTATTTCAACACATTGGTCAAAAGCCAATTGGACATTTTTTATTTCAGCGTACCCGGCCCGCCTGTGAGCGGCGTGTAGTTTATCTGGAAGAGGGTTGGACCCGTCAGAGCTGCTATACTTGGCATGGCTGCAAATTTATTGTGCAGGAGACATTCCTGCCAGCTTTTGAGTATTTTATTCAGCAATAACCTCGTTAAGGACAGTCATGGCAACTGTGCATCAGATTACTTGGCGTGAGCGCCTGGAAGCTTATTACTATTTATGCCGTTTTGATAAACCGATTGGCACCGAACTGGTTTTCTGGCCAACCATGTGGGCACTCTGGATAGCGTCAAAAGGTATACCGGACCTAAAAATTCTCTTTATTATGACTTTAGGCGTAATTTTTATGCGTGCTGCCGGTTGTGCTATTAATGACTTTGCTGACCGGAAGGTCGATGCACATGTAGAACGTACCAAATCCCGGCCTTTGGCGACTGGTATAATTAGTGCTAAAGAAGCGGTTTTAGTATTTCTGGTTCTGGTTGCTGCCAGCGCGTGTCTGTTATTTTTCCTCCCTATTCAAGCTTTTTACTGGTCATTTGGCGCTTTATTGCTTGCATTCATATATCCTTTCATGAAGCGCTATACTCATTTGCCACAAGTCTTTTTAGGTGCAGCTTTTTCTTGGTCTATTCCTATGGCCTATACCGCAGTGGGCCAGACACCAGATTTAATCTGCTGGCTGCTTTATTTTGGAAATCTGTGCTGGACTGTTGCCTATGATACGCAGTATGCCATTACTGACCGTGAATATGATTTAAAGATTGGTGTAAAATCTACAGCCATCCTTTTTGGTCGTTATGACATTCAAATTATCGTACTTTTACAGTTATGCAGTCTTATTCTAATTGGTACAGCCCTGTATTTAGAAAATATTTTATTTCCATGGTCGATGATCGCTTTAGTTGTGGTTGCATTCGATTTTATATATCAAACAATTAAAACCAAGGACCGCAATCCCCAAATATGTTTTTGGGCATTTCGTCATAATCGTTGGGTTGGATTCATAATTTTTCTGGGAATATTTTTAAATTTTATATCGTAAAAATAGTACTCAGGTTGAAAAGTGTTCTATGCAGGACACTTTTTTTGTGTCTTAATATTTGTGCATAAATTTATGCAGAATAAATAATTGATAAAAAGGATATTTTATGAGACGTTCAAGAATTGCTTTAACTATAACAAGTTTAGTTTCGGCTTTATTTCTTACAGCCTGTAATGATGAGAATGACGATTATAGAGGGGTAAATCCGGATCAGACATTTATTTCTGAAAAGTCTTATTCTAAAGATAGCTTGAGTGGCGCTTCATCTATAAAAATCATGTCCTATAATATGGTCAATGTACAAGGAAAAACAGCGGAAGCCACTGCGCTAGTGATGTTCCCTAAAGTTACTCAACCTAAGGATGGTTATCGAGTAGTAGTTTGGGAACACGGTACTGTAGGCGTAGGGGATAGCTGTGCACCAAGCAATAATACTATTAATCCACGCTTCAAAATTTTAGCTGATACATTATTGGCAGCTGGTTATGTGGTGATTGCTCCGGACTATGAAGGTTTAGGTACTCGAGGAATCCATCCATACCTTAATTTGGGAAGTGAAGCTAAATCTGCAATTGCAGCAGTAAAAGCTGCTAAAGATCAGTACGGCAGTCAGTTGAATAGTTCATGGATGTCGATTGGGCAATCTCAAGGTGGGCATGCCTCATTAGGAACAGCTGAGTTTGCTAATAACGACAGTAACTATAAAGGAGCGGTTGCAGCAGCACCAGCTTCCAGCCTTGGCTATATTATTTCTGTAGTTGCACCACAGGCAATTCAAGATATTCTTGGAAGAGAACAGGCGGGTACTGCGCCTGTTGGCACAGCTGTAGAAGTATATGCCGAGCTACTTGCATATGCTGCATATACCACAGTGGGTATTACTGCTTATGAACCTAAATTTAATTATCGTGAAATCTTCCAGCAACGTTCTCAAAGTATAGCCGAGTTTGCAGAAGGCACTACGGGCGAAAATGGAATGTGTTTAACTGATTTGCATAACAAATTTGCAGATGATATCCGTGATTTTCTTGCGACTAATGCTGGTAAAACAGTTATGGACTATCCTGGTCTCGCTGGTAATTTCCAAGAGAATCCAACGGTGAAGAAATTCTTGGCTGATAATCAGCCTGCTACTAAAAAAATTAATTCACCTGTTATGATTGTTCAGGGAACTGCTGATATGGCTGTACCATATCCTGTTACTAATACCTTACAAGAGGGACTTAAAAAAATGGGAACTGATGTGACATTTGTCCCTGTTAACGGAGCCGCTCATACTCAGGCGATTGTATGTAGAAATGCTGAAATTTATCAATTTGTACAATCTAAGATGCCAGCTAGAATCAATATAGTGCTTGATCCATCAGTAATAGATGCAAGTAAAAATGTTGAATGTACTGGAGTAGCTCAATAATTTCTTGTATTTAAAATAATCAAACTAAAAGGGTCTTAAAGAAGGCCCTTTTTTGTTATATTGGGTCAGTTTTAAATTATTTATCTTTAATATTTCTATGAATAAAGAAACGGTGCAATCGAAAGCTAAGTTATGGGTATTGATGGGACTGGGTTTATTGATTCCAATTTTTCTGGTCAGTATGGCTTATATTGCAGTAAACAGTGATGCCAAGAATCAGGAAAAGTACCGACAGCAACAAGCTGAACAACTGGCAAAAATCAAGGCACGTGAAGAAGCAGAAAAATTAAAGAAAGAATGAAATTTCAAGCAGAGTTATTAAATATATTCTCAAAAGCTTAAAGTATATCTTTTTGAAGCTGTCGAATAGTTGGAATTTCTGTATATCGTATAATCCTGTAGCCCGCTTCTTTGAGCATCGTATCCCGTTGCCGGTCTTCTTCTTCTTTATAAAGATGTGTAGGGTCATCAAGTTCAATTATGGCAATCACTTCAAACTGAGTGTTTAAAACGACAAAATCTGTAACTTTGCGATTAAATTTCTGACGGATTTTATAGTCATCGCTCGTAATGAGTGCACTAAATGCCACTTGAGCCAGTATATGCTGCTGTGGGAGAACCTCTTTAAGGCGAATAAACATGCGCTTCTCAAAGGCAGTAATGACCGGTTTAGCCAAAAACTGCTTTTTAGAAGTAAGGTACTGCTGAAGACTTAAATATACGAGTCCAAGACTTGCCAAGATACCAATAATTAGAAATGAATTATGAATAAATTCTGACACAGTAAGATCTTTCTATAAGAAAAAAGCCCACTTAAATAAGCGGGCTTTTTAGAATCTTGGCTCTCCCACCTGGGCTCGAACCAGGGACCTGCGGATTAACAGTCCGTCGCTCTACCGACTGAGCTATGGGAGAATCTGTGGGCTATTCTATGGAGGAAGAGATAAATGGTCAAGTGGAAACAGCTAAAAAATCATTAGATTTAAAGCGTTTGTTTTAAAAATATTCAGTAAGTGAATCTTGGCGAACAATAAGACCCATCAATAGGAATAACTTGGATATATTCTTGGCGTAATAAAAAAAGCCCACTTAAATAAGCGGGCTTTTTAGAATCTT
>NZ_JIBB01000032.1:0-34569 GCF_000620525.1 Acinetobacter sp. UNC436CL71CviS28 | reverse complement strand
TCGACCTTGTCGGACTCGGAGCCGTCATCCATACGGGCAAAGCCGACAGACTCAGGGGCACCGGCCACATAGAGCGGGCCTTCGATGGTACGGGGAGTGCCGCCAGTGATACCGGCCTTGGCATCTGCCTCATCGGCACGCAGGTCGAGGTAGTGTTCAAGACCGAGCCCGGCAGCGAGCAGGCCGAGTTCATTGGCCTGACCTGCATCAGTCAGGTATTCGAGGCCTTTCCAGACTTCAGAGGGCTGGATGTCGAGGTCTTCGATGGCCTGGAACAGATCCCCGAGCAGGCGGACGATGATCTGCTGAATGCGCTCATCGACCGGGCCTTTAGCGGTATCGACATTCATTTGTTTTACGAGCGCATCAATTTGTTGACGGTTCATACTATCACTCCTTAAGTATGTATAAGACGCTAACGGGGCTGGCGACAAGCGAGAAAGGTTCCCTGATGTGCTGGCCATCACTCGCTGGCCTCGTTCCGTCTGTTGTTATTATCCTTCGTTTAAAGGAAAGTACGGATGCAACTGTAGAACTGCATCTTTTTTACTGCATCAACTTTATGAATCGTTTTCACGTACAGAAGACGGATGGCGATTCAGAGCCATGATCTCAATATTCATATAAGGGTAAAGCGGTAGACCCTGCAAAATGTTGTGCAGTTCTTCATTGTTTTCCACATCGAAAATACTGATGTTGGAATACTGGCCGGTAATACGCCAGATATGACGCCACTTACCCTGGCGTTGCAGCTCTTGGGAGTAAGCTTTTTCAACAGCCTTAATTTCGTTCGCTTTCTCGCTTGGCATATCTAGTGGAATATGCACATCCATACGCACATGAAATAACATGTTAAAACTCCTTATCCGCTTGCCTTAACGACGTAATTGTTCAATCTTGTTTTCATCCACTTCAATTCCTAGACCTGGTGCATTGGGCACAACCAGTTCAAAGTTCTCGTATTGCAGTGGTGTTGTTAAAATTTCCTGGGTCAGAAGAAGTGGGCCAAAGAGTTCTGTGCCGAATGCCAAATTTTCAAAGGTAGAAAAGGCATGAGCAGAGGCAATGGTACCAACGGGGCCTTCAAGCATAGTGCCACCGTACAGGTCGATTCCTGCAAGACAGGCAATCTTGGCCACGTCACAAGCTTCAATTAGTCCACCAGACTGTTCGACTTTGACTGCGAATACATCGGCGCCATGCTTTTGTGCAATACGGAAAGCACTGTCCGGCCCGGTTAAGGCTTCATCAGCCATAATTGCTACTTCGAAACGCTGGGTCAGACGGGCAAGAGCATCGGTATTCTGGATGGCGCAAGGCTGTTCAATCAGGTCAATTCCACCATCCTGTAGCTGCTGGATTCCGCGAATACATTCCAGTTCTGTCCAGGCACGGTTGATATCTACACGAATACTGACCTCAGGCCCCAGAGCTTTCTTGATGGCAATAACGTGGTCAACATCTTCCTGTAATGGACGTGCGCCAATTTTCAGTTTGAAAGTATTATGGCGCTTCAGCTCAATCATTTTTTTAGCTTCGGCAATATCTTTATCTGTATCACCAGAAGCCAGTGTCCAGAGTACTGGCAAACGGTCACGTAAACGACCGCCCAGAATTTCACTTAATGGTAGGCCCAGACGTTTGGCCTGTATGTCCAGCAGTGCAGTCTGAATTGCACATTTGGCAAAACGGTTACCATTAATGGTCTTGCGGATCAGTTTTGAGATCTGTGCAATATTCTGGTTCTGAACGGAGGAGAGCAGAGGCGCGAAGTAAGTGTCAATGTTGGCTTTAACACTTTCTGGGCTTTCTTCACCATAGCTGAGTCCACCAATAGTAGTGGCTTCACCCCAACCTACAGTTCCATCTGTTGCAGTAATTTTCACCAGAACCAGGGTCTGAGTCTGCATGGTTGCCACAGAAAGTTTATGTGGACGTATGGTCGGAATATCGACGAGTAATGTTTCTACAGATTTATACATTATTGAAAATCTATGCTGACTTATCTCTTGTGCATACCTTAAAAGAATGATTAAAATGTGTCTAAGACTGAATTTGCATTTTAATATATCTTAAAGGTATGGAAGACTCATGGAACTGAGACATTTACGCTATTTTGTGGCAGTGGTAGAAGAACAGAGTTTTACCAAGGCTGCAGAAAAACTATTTATTGCCCAGCCTCCACTGAGCCGGCAAATACAAAACCTTGAAAGTGAACTGGGTATCCAGTTATTTGAACGGGGCAGCCGGCCATTACAGACTACCCCAGCCGGTCAATTTTTTTATCAGCATGCCGTTAAACTTTTGTCGAATGCTGAAGAAGTTAAATCCATGACCAAGCGTATAGGTCTGGTTGAGCGCAGTATTACCATGGGGTTTGTAGGCTCACTTTTATTCGGTTTATTACCGCGAATTATTTATTTATATCGTCAGCAGCATCCCCATTTAAATATTCAACTGGTAGAGATGAGCACCAGAGACCAGATTCAGGCACTAAAAGAAGGCCGGATTGATGTCGGCTTTGGACGGCTGAGAATCAGTGATCCGGCGGTTCACCGGATTTTACTGCGTGAAGAACGTTTAATGGTGGCTGCACATTCAAGCCATCCGATTGCACAGCATATTGAAGGTATATATCTGGCAGATATTGTTGATGAAGACCTGTTTTGCTATCCAAACACGGCTAAACCTAATTTTTCTACACAGATCACCACGCTATTTTCTGAGCATGGTCTGGAGCCTAGAAATATTAAGGAAGTTCGTGAAATTCAGCTAGCTTTAGGACTGGTTGCTGCGGGTGAGGGCATTTGTATTATTCCTGAGAGTGCCAATACCATCCGTTTTCCACATTTAAATTATGTGCCTTTACTGGATGAGGCAGCAAAAAGCCCGATTTTTCTGACTATTCGAAATATGGACGAAACGGAAAACATCCGGTCACTCTTCGACTGTATCTATCAGGTTTACGATCTGGAAGCGATCAAATATGACCGTGCCTTATTTTAATTCTAAAAACCAAACAGGTTAAGGAACCTGAGCCAATAAAAATTGTCGCAGCTCATGAGTGAATTTAACCGGTTCACTTAAAAGCGGCGTATGACCCGAATGCTCAAAATAAACGGGGTGAGCATTTTTCAGGCTTTTAGCAATGATCGTTTGTCCTTCTGCTGCATATAGGCTGGAATTCTGCCCAATAAAAAAAGTGACTGGACATTCAAGTTGTGATAGTGCTTCGCGATAATCTTCAGTATGGTACAAATAACTTTCCAGATACCAGCGCAGGTAGTCCAGTCGTTGAAGAGGTAACAGATATTTTTGCAGTTTCGGTTTTTTAAGTGCGGTCTGAAACAGCAGGGAAGAAAATCTGCTATTCCCCTGTAAAGATACAAACCTGTACCAAAGCTGAAGCAGTTCAGTACGTGTATGTGTTTCCAGCTGACTGGTGCTGTGTATATCGGATTGCCCAGAGAGAGTGTCAAGCAGCTGGCGCAATAACAGCTTACATTCTGTATGCTTTTCACCCAGCAGGCCATATTTCCAGTTCTCATCTGCCAGAATTTTTGGCGTCTGGTCAATATGTAAATAGGCCTTTAACTTGTTGCCCAGGTTTGCATAGTGCATACCATGCATCGCTGTAGTGGCGCCCATTGAATAGGCAATCAAAATAAAATTATCCAGCTGCAACTGGTTAATCAGTCTGGAAACATCCTGCCAGTGACTGGAAATTGCATCTAAGGATTGAGGAATGGCGCAGTTTCGAGAACTCCCAAAACCGCGCCAGTCTGGAATAATAAACTCAAAGTGGTTCAGGCTGCGTGCAATAAAAGGTAACCATTGCCAGCTTTGCATTCCAAGACCAGATAATACCAGTACAGGCTGACCGCGACCAATCCGGCGCACATACAGGTTTTCTCCATCAGGCATGCGGTAAAGTGGCATGATTAACTCCTCAGTGCTAGAACTTTTCCAATGCAGGAATAACTTCTTCAAGCCATTTGATCCAGTGAATTTCCAGATCAATACCCAGCTGCAAAATCATTTTATGAATATATAAAGTACGGTCAGTGGTCGCACTTCCAGCAAAGTCCTTCGCATAAATATTCTGGTAGAGTTTTAGATTATTCTGGTGTAATTCCAGATGTCGCTGCAATTCGGGTAGTACAATATTTCCACCCAACTGGGCTTCTGCACGCAGACGTACCATCAACTCTTCCCGTAACTGGGCGGGCGGACTTTGTTCCATCATCCATTTGGCCAGTTCAATACGGCCTGCCTGTTCAACCTGATAGGTTTTCTTTCTACTTTGGCTGGGTGCTTCTTCAACTGTAGAAATCCAGCCCTTTTTCAGCATACCGCTTAGTTCACGGTAAATCTGCTGGTGTGTTGCATTCCAGAAAAAGCCCATAGAACGGTCAAAACGGCGTGCCAGTTCAAACCCGGTACTCGGTCTTTCCAGTAAACTGGTCAATAATACATGGGCAAGAGACATCGGTGAATTCCGCAACTTTAAAAATGACGCTTCAGACATTATGCAACATGTTGCATAAAAAAAGAATATCTATTATAAGTTATGCAATAAGTTGCATAAGCTAGCAAAGATAGCGAGCCAAGGAGAAAAAATGTCGTACTATCCACACTTACTTGCCCCTTTAGACCTCGGGTTTACTACATTAAAAAACCGTGTATTGATGGGTTCAATGCACGTGGGCCTAGAAGAAGCTCCACAAGGATACGAGCGGATGGCAGCATTTTATGCCGAACGTGCGCGTGGTGAGGTAGGGCTGATTGTGACTGGCGGTATTGCACCTAATGATGCAGGTGTAACCTTTGCTGGCGGTTCTAAACTTGACTCTATTGCTGAAGCAGAAAAGCACAAGATTATTACTCAGGCTGTTCATGATGCTGGCGGTAAGATAGCCATGCAGATTTTACATACCGGACGTTATTCCTATCAGGCTGATCCGGTTGCACCTTCTGCGATTCAGGCCCCGATTAATCCGAGTAAGCCCAAAGAATTAAGCTCGGCTGAAGTCTGGCAAACTGTCAGTGACTTTGTAAATTGTGCACAGATGGCACAATATGCCGGTTATGACGGTGTGGAAATCATGGGCTCAGAAGGCTATCTGATCAATGAATTTATTGCTGCCCGCACCAACCATCGTGATGATGAATGGGGCGGAAGTTATGAGCAGCGTATCCGTTTTCCGATTGAAATCGTCAAGCGTACCCGTGAAGCAGTCGGAGAGAATTTTATTATTATTTACCGTCTATCGATGCTGGACCTGGTAGAAGGCGGTTCTACACTGGACGAAGTTGTTTATCTGGCTAAAGAAATTGAAAAAGCTGGCGCGACAATTATTAATACTGGTATCGGCTGGCATGAGGCACGTATTCCAACTATCGCCACTAAGGTTCCACGTGCTGCATTTACCTGGGTGACTGAAAAGTTGAAAGGTGAAGTGAAGCTGCCACTGATCACATCTAACCGTATTAATACCCCGGAAATGGCAGAATATGTCCTGTCTTCCGGACAGGCAGATATGATTTCGATGGCACGTCCAATGCTGGCCGATGCCGAGTTTGTTTTAAAAGCCCGTGAAGGCCGCAGTGACGAGATTAATACCTGTATTGCGTGTAATCAGGCATGTCTTGACCATATTTTCTCAATGAAAATTGCATCCTGTCTGGTTAATCCGCGCGCATGCCATGAAACTGAACTGATTTTTAAAGAATCTGGATCACCGAAACAGATTGCTGTGATAGGTGCAGGGCCGGCAGGTTTAAGTTTTGCAATTTATGCAGCCAGCCGTGGTCATCAGGTCAAGATTTTTGAAAGCAGTAACCAGATTGGTGGACAATTCAATATTGCCAAGACTATTCCGGGCAAGGAAGAGTTTTATGAAACTATTCGCTACTTTCAGCGCCAGATTGAATTACAGCCAAATATCCAGCTACATTTGAATCATTTGGCGACTTATGAAGAGCTAAGCCAGGCCAATTTTGATGATATTGTGATTGCAACAGGTGTAACACCACGCCACTTGGAAATTGAAGGTGCGAATCATCCTAAAGCGTTAAGCTATCTGGAAGTGCTTAAAGAGCGCCTGCCTGTTGGAAAGCGCGTTGCAATTATCGGAGCAGGCGGTATTGGTTTTGATACAGCAGAGTACCTTACACATGAAGGGGAAAGTGCCAGCTTGAATCCTGAAAAATTTTATGATGAGTGGGGGATCGATACGACCTATCATCATACGGGAGGCTTGAAACAGCCTAAAATTGAACCTTCACTGCGTGAAGTCTACCTGTTACAGCGCAAGCAAAAGGCTGTAGGTGCAAATCTGGGTAAAACCACGGGCTGGATACATCGCACTGGCCTAAAACATAAACATGTGCAAATGATGTCTGGTGTAAATTATGAAAAGATTGATGATCAGGGTTTGCATATTACGGTGGACAGCAAACCCATGCTACTGGAAGTGGATAACGTTGTAATCTGCGCCGGACAGGAATCTTATACTGCCATGTTCGAACAGCTGCAAGCTGACGGAAAACGTGTGCATCTAATAGGAGGCGCAAGAGAAGCGGGTGAGCTAGATGCTAAACGCGCCATCCGTCAGGGCGCTGAACTGGCAGCCATTATTTAGGTTTTTATATAGGGCAGGCGGCCTGTTAATGCTGTCTGTCCACTTTCAACTTTAAAACAATAAATAGTTAAAGAGATAAAACTGATGACCCTGACCACTACTCAACAAGCCATACAGGCTTGGCACCAAATGCTTTGCAGCCGTGATATGACTGTTCTGGACGAACTTTTAGATGAACAGGTGATTTTTCGGTCACCTGTTGCATTCAACCCGTATGAAGGTAAAACAGTCGTTCGTTTTATATTAACTAATGTCATTGAAATATTTGAGGAATTTACTTATCACCGAGAATTCTACACAGAAGATAGTCACAATGTAGTGTTAGAGTTTTCTGCTCATGTCGGAGAAAAACAGTTAAAAGGAATCGATATGATCCGTTTTAATGAGCAGGGCAAAATTATTGATTTTGAAGTCATGATCCGGCCAAAAAGTGGTCTCGAAGCGTTAGCTGCACAAATGGGACAGCGCATGGCAGCATTTATGCCTCCCGCCCATTAAGCTTACTTAAAATTCATTCTTCATACTTTAGAAATATACCGAGAGTTAAATCAAATGATGGTAAAAAAGCTGACTGCCCTGACACGAGAACTATTGGATCAGGTTACAGGCGCTGAACAGCCTAAACTCTACTTTGACCCGAATGGTAAAGTCCAGCAGGTACTGGAGCACTTGCCACAGCTTAAGGAAAAGTATCGGCCAACACCGTGGTTAGCGAACCAGCATGCACACTTGCTATATTTTGACCTGTTCAAAAAAAGACGTATTAAGCTCAAGTATGACAGAATTGAGCCATTAACCATGCAGGATGGTGGGACTACCGGTATTGCCTGGTATGGCGAACAACTTCCGGCTGATGTACCCACTATTGTATTAATGCATACGATTACCGGCTCACCACAAAGTATGAGCGAGCTGGTACGTGATTTACATCACTATACAGGCTGGCGTATTGCGCTATGTTTGCGCCGTGGCCATGCCAAATTGCCAATGACTGTACCGAAAATCTGTCTGTTTGGTTCAACTGATGACCTGCGTGAACAGCTCATTCATATACAGAGCAAATTTCCTGAATCTGTATTGTATGGCGTAGGCTCTTCTGCAGGAACTGGCCTGTTGGTACGCTATCTGGGAGAGGAAGGTCATCATACCCCATTTAAGGCCGCCTTCGCCTTTTGTCCGGGCTATAATACCGAAATTGGTTTTCAGAAGGTGCACCCGTTTTATAGTAAGGCCATGACAAAGAAACTGTTTAAATCATTTATTCATCCTTATCAGGAAGCCTGGAAAAATACAGGGTCATTGCCGAAAGTACTTGCTGTTAAAAGTCTGGCTGACTTTCAGAGCTGTTATTTTGAACTGGCAGGTTATAAAGACTTTGAAAGTTATAATCAGGCAACCAATCCTGTTTGTGTCATGGACAATATCCAGATTCCTCTAATGATTTTAAATGCTGAAGATGATCCGGTTTGCCATATTGATAATTTTGAGCCATATAAAGAAATGATTATGCAGATGCCAAATATTATGGTGATTACAACCCGTAAAGGTAGCCACTGCGGATTTTATGAAGGCATTATCCGTACACGTTCATGGGCGGCACGTTTAATGGCAGACTATCTGATTGCACAACATAAACTGGCTTCAGTAAACTAAGAATAGTCTGCTTAAAACAGATAACATGATAAAAACCTGAAATAGCTGGCCTCTTCCATAACCATAAAACAGAAGGGGCTTTAAAATATAGGAACATAAAAGAGATAAAATATCATGTCTGAACCGATTCATTACCTGATAAATGAACCTGTTAGTACGCAGCAGTATATTGACCTTTTACAGAAAACTTCATTAGGTCCAAGACGGCCCATCCAGAATGCAGACCTGATCACAGGCATGCTACAGCATTCAAATCTGGTCATCTCAGCATGGTATAAACAAGAATTAGTAGGTATAGCAAGATCGGTTACAGATTTTTATTTTTGCTGTTATCTCGCTGATCTGGCAGTGACAGTAAGATTTCAAAAAGAGGGTATTGGAAAAAAAGCTCATTGAAATAACAGAACAGCAATTACAACCGGAATGTACATTGACTTTACTTGCAGCTCCACAGGCTGTTACTTACTACCCCAAAATTGGTTTTTCTCAGCATCCTAGTGCTTGGGTGAAAAAGCCATCTATTTAAATCAAAGTCTTCAACTCATCATTTCATTAATAAAAAACCCGGTATATTTACCGGGTTTTTACTGTTCTGACTGAACAGAAGAACGGATTGTTTAGTTTTCAAGAGCAGGTGAGGCAGCCGCAATAGCAGCTGCAACAGCATCATCTTCGCTCTGTGAATCTGAACTGGATTTCTGCTGGCTGGCGGTACTGTCTGCTTTTGGTGCTGGAGCTGGCTTAGGCTCTGGCTTTTGTGGCTCAGGTTTAGGCTCGGGTCTCGGTTCAACTGGTGCAGGTTCACGATATTCGCGGCGAATTTCGGTTGTGGTATTTGGCGTTTCTTCACGAACAATTTCAACTGTCTCGGGAATTTCAGGTTCAGCTTCAACCGGTTCTAGAGGTTCAATTTGTGCAGGTGCTACAGATTGTTGTTCAACTACTTCAACCTGTTCTTGCTCCTCTTCCTTTGGCGCTTCTTTTTTTACACACGCGGTGAGGAACAAACCTGTTGCGATCGCACCACAAATCAAAAGTTTCTTATTCATAATTGCATAAATCAGGACTTAAAAGAGACCAAGCTATTATAACAGTAAAAGCTGTCAGAAAAATCATGCACATTACGCCTAATTTTTTATCGAAAATGCTGATAGAATAACCAGTTGTTTATTGTTCTATGAATTGATGCGGAATGACTTTGCTTTATAGGTGCCGAGTAAAGTAAAATTGCGCAACATTGCAGGCCGAATTCGGCTCGATTGTACGAGAAACTCAATGACCCATTTTATTTTCGTGACTGGTGGTGTGGTTTCATCACTAGGTAAAGGTATTTCAGCAGCTTCAGTAGCAGCACTTTTAGAGGCTCGTGGTTTAAAAGTCACCATGGTCAAAATGGATCCATACATCAATGTCGATCCAGGCACTATGAGCCCATTCCAGCATGGTGAAGTTTTTGTTACAGAGGATGGGGCTGAAACTGACCTTGATCTGGGCTATTACGAGCGTTTCCTGCGTCGTGCAAAAATGACCAAACTGAATAACTTCACTTCAGGACGTGTTTATCAGGATGTTCTAAATAAAGAACGCCGTGGTGACTACCTGGGTGGTACGGTTCAGGTAATTCCGCATATTACTGACAATATTAAAGAACGTGTACTCCGTGCAGGTGAAGGTTATGACGTAGCAATTGTTGAGATTGGCGGTACGGTGGGTGATATCGAATCACTACCATTTATGGAGTCAGTGCGTCAATTAATGGTCGAGCTTGGTCATAAGCGTACCATGCTCATGCATCTGACACTGCTGCCTTATATTAAGTCTGCAGCAGAGCTTAAAACCAAACCGACCCAGCATTCTGTAAAAGAATTGCTGTCTATCGGCATTCAGCCCGATATTCTGATCTGTCGTACCGAACATGATGTAGATGCTGACACCAAACGTAAAATTGCACTCTTCACTAACGTTGAAGCACGTGCAGTTGTAGTGTGCAAAGATGCACGTTCTATCTATCAGATTCCACGTAACTTCTATGAACAGAATGTAGATGACCTGATCTGTGAACGTTTCGGTTATAACGATCTTCCAGAAGCAGACCTGACTGACTGGGATAACGTAGTTGAAGCTTTACTGAATCCGGAATTTACTGTTCGTGTTGCCATGGTTGGTAAATATGTTGAACTTCCAGATGCTTATAAATCTGTGAATGAAGCATTACTTCATGCGGGTATCCAAAATCGCGTTAAAGTACAGATTGACTATGTAGATGCTGAAAAGCTTGAAGCTGAAGATGTGAATGAAGTGCTTGCCACCGCTGATGCCATTTTAGTTCCGGGCGGTTTTGGTGAGCGTGGTACTGAAGGAAAAATGAAAGCCATTCAGTATGCCCGTGAAAACCAGATTCCATTCTTCGGTATCTGCTTGGGTATGCAGCTTGCAGTGATCGAGTTTGCGCGTCACGTTGCCAATATTGCTGATGCAACTTCTACAGAATTTAACCGTTCAACTAAAGCCCCGCTTATTGGCCTGATTACTGAATGGTTAGATGAACGTGGTGAACTTCAGCAGCGTAGTCTTGAATCTGATCTTGGTGGCACCATGCGTTTAGGTGCTCAAAAGTCTGAACTGGTTGCAGGAACTAAAATCCGTGATATTTATGCTGCAGCTGAAATTAGCGAGCGTCATCGTCATCGCTATGAAGTGAACGATCACTTTATTGCTCAGATTGAAGCGGCGGGTATGAAAATCTCAGGCTATTCTGCACTACAGCATTTAGTAGAAACTGTTGAAATCCCTGAGCATCCTTGGTTTATTGCAGTACAATTCCATCCGGAATTTACAAGTTCACCACGTGATGGTCATCCATTATTTGCTAGCTTTATCGGGGCTGCGAAACAGCAGTATCAGAAGCGTAAATAAGACTGTTCAGGAAATAAACCAGGAAGTTTAAATGGCACTACTAAAACCACAAGAAATTGTACGTTTAGGCGATATACAAATGGCAAATCATTTGCCGTTTGTATTATTCGGCGGTATGAATGTACTTGAATCCAAAGATCTTGCTTTCGAAATTGCCGAAACCTATGTCGATATCTGTAAACGTCTGGATATCCCATATGTCTTTAAAGCCAGTTTTGATAAGGCGAATCGTTCAAGCCTGAATTCTTTTCGTGGACCGGGCCTGGAAAAAGGGATCGAGTGGTTAGGTGACATTAAAAAACACTTTAATGTTCCGATCATCACTGATGTGCATGAGCCGTATCAGGCGGCTCCTGTTGCAGAAGTTGCCGACATTATCCAGCTGCCGGCTTTCCTGAGCCGTCAGACGGATCTAGTTGAAGCTATGGCAAAAACCCAAGCTATTATCAACATTAAAAAAGCCCAGTTTCTTGCACCCCATGAGATGCGTCATATTCTGCATAAATGTCTGGAAGCCGGCAATGACAAACTGATCTTGTGCGAACGTGGTTCAGCTTTTGGTTATAACAACCTTGTGGTTGATATGCTGGGCTTCGACATTATGAAAGAAATGAATGTTCCAGTATTTTTTGATGTAACCCATGCCTTGCAAACGCCAGGGGGCCGTGCCGATTCTGCGGGCGGCCGTCGTGCCCAGATTGCCACATTGGCACGTGCTGGTATGGCTACAGGACTTGCGGGTTTATTCCTGGAAGCACATCCTGACCCGGAACTGGCCAAATGTGATGGGCCATGTGCGTTGCGTCTGAACCAGCTAGAGCCATTTTTAGCACAATTAAAAGAATTGGATACTTTGGTTAAAGGATTCAAAAAATTAGATACCCATTGATGCTGCTGCTTGCATCTTGTTATTCATTCAACTGAGGAATTGTTCATGAGCCAAATCGTTGACATCCGTGCACGTGAAATTTTGGACTCTCGTGGTAACCCAACCATCGAAGCTGATGTAATCTTGGAATCCGGCGTAGTTGGCCGTGCATGTGCACCATCTGGTGCTTCAACTGGTTCTCGTGAAGCTTTAGAACTGCGTGATGGCGATAAAGCACGCTATTTGGGCAAAGGCGTTCAAACTGCGGTTAATAATGTTAATACTTTAATCCGTGATGCTTTATTGGGTAAATCAGTATTCGAACAAAAAGACATTGATAATACAATGATCGCTTTAGATGGTACTGAAAATAAAGAAAAACTAGGTGCTAACGCAACTCTGGCTGTATCTTTAGCCGCTGCCCGTGCTGCTGCTGATGAAAAGAAAATTCCTCTTTTCCAATACATTGCAGACCTGCGTGGCCAGAAAACTTTGACTATGCCTGTTCCAATGATGAATATCTTAAATGGTGGCGCTCATGCAGATAACACTGTTGATATTCAGGAATTCATGATTGAACCTGTGGGCTTTACCTCATTTGCTGAGAGCCTGCGTGCTGGTGCAGAAATTTTTCATTCTTTAAAATCAGTTTTAAAGAAACAAGGCTTAAATACTGCAGTAGGTGATGAAGGTGGTTTTGCACCAAACCTTCGTTCAAATGAAGAAGCAATCACTGTAATTCTTTCAGCAATTGAGCAAACTGGCTATAAAGCTGGTTCTGATATTATGCTGGCGCTGGACTGTGCATCTTCAGAATTCTATAAAGATGGTCAATATATCCTTGCAGGTGAGGGCAATAAGGCATTCACCAGCAACCAGTTTGCTGACTATCTTGCAGGTCTGGTAAATCAGTATCCAATTATCTCGATTGAAGATGGCCTGGACGAGTCTGACTGGGAAGGCTGGTCTTACCTGACTTCTATTCTTGGTGACAAGATTCAGTTAGTAGGTGATGACCTGTTTGTAACCAATCCGAAGATACTACAGCGTGGTATTAATGGGAAGGTTGCTAACTCTATCCTTATCAAATATAACCAGATCGGTACTTTGACCGAAACACTCGACGCAATCTATCTTGCTAAAGCAAATGGTTACTCGACTGTAATTTCTCACCGTTCAGGGGAAACTGAAGATTCTACTATTGCAGATCTTGCCGTAGGTACAGCAGCGGGCCAGATTAAAACCGGTTCACTTTGCCGTTCTGACCGCGTAGCAAAATATAATCAATTACTACGTATTGAAGAAATTACTAAAGCAGTTTACCGTGGTAAAGCTGAATTTAAAGGATTGAACTAACTTTTCATGGCTTTTATGAAAGAAGTTTTCGGTTCAATTTCGAGCAAAGTATTGCTAGCACTGGCAATCATTATGATTGTCGTGCTGCAGTACCGCTTCTGGTTTGGTGAGGGGGGCTATTTCCCTCATCAGACTCTGACTCAGCAAATCCAACAACAAGCTGATATTAATCAAGAATTAAAAGAGCGAAATCGCATTTTAGCAGCGGAAGTGTATGACCTCAAACATGGTATTGAAGCCATTGAGGAACATGCACGTTTAGACCTCGGTCTGATCAAGCCCCATGAAACTTTTGTACAGATGAGTACAATCAGTACTCAATATAAACCCATTTATATTGATCCTAATGCCAAGGTTGATTTAAGAACCAATGAGTCAGAACCAGATCCTGTTACCGAAATACCCTAAACTCTGGGCGGTAATTCCTGCTGCTGGCTCAGGCAGCCGTTTTTCTAAACATGAACTTAAACAATACCAGTTAATTGGGCAGCAAACTGTACTCGAACACACGGTTAGTCGGTTAAATCAGCTAGATTTAGCCGGATATGTACTTGCAGTTAGTGCACATGATGATGTTGCTCGAACTTTACCTTTAGTAAAGGCTGAGAAAGCTCACTTTTGTCTGGGTGGGCAAGAAAGGGTGCATTCGGTACTCAATGCTCTCCATTATCTAAGTAATATTGCTGATGAAGATGATCTGATACTGGTACATGATGCAGCGCGTCCCTGTGTCCAGTTCAGCAGCTTGCAAAATCTGGTTGAGAACGCTATCAAACAGAACTGTAGCGCTATTCTTGCTATAGCTGTACGGGATACTTTAAAACTGGTATCTGATAAACAGCAAATTACCAGAACAGTAAGCCGTGAATGCTTATGGCAAGCCCAGACTCCACAGCTTGCCAGACTAGGATTGCTTAAAGCTGCGATTGAAAAAGCATTGGCCGACCAGATCACAATTACTGATGAAGCCAGTGCAATTGAACATGCCGGATATCCTGTTCAAGTAGTAATGGGGCGTTCGGACAATATAAAAATTACTTATCCGGATGATCTTGAGCTGGCCAAGCTGATTATTGAATCTCAAAATACAGCTTCTTCTTAGTATTATTATATTTATATTCAATGGATTAATTTTTATTCTTAAATTTTGATACTACAGCTGAATATTTCATAAGCTTACCCATTGTTTAAAAAAAGGCACAATTCATTACCTGTAGATGGTTCTACCTTTTCTGCATTCCTGAAATACTTAAAAGGCTCATAAATAGTGAATGAGGTGGAAAGTGCCAATACAACAAGATGAAACAATGACTAATCCGGTTTATTCACAGGCCTCTGCTTCAATTCGGGCCTGTACTGAATGTATTATCGCTTGTCAAACCTGTGCAGCAGAATGCTTGCAGGAAGAAATGGTAGGCATGATGCGTGAATGTATCCGTCGCTGTTTAGATTGTGTGGAGCTATGCCGTCTTTGTATCAGCTATGAAATCAGAGGCTCGGCACTTTTAGACAATGTGATGGCGCTATGTGCTCAGGCATGTGAACGTTGTGCTGAAGAATGTGGTTCACATGAAGATCAGCATTGCCAGCATTGTGCTAAGGCCTGCGAGCAGTGTGCAGAAATCTGTCGCGCTTCAGAAATGCCTATTGATTAATAAGTTTTAGAAATATAAAGTCCGGTCTCAGTAGTCCGGGCTTTTTTATTTAAGTATTAATCTGAAATTACAAAGTTTAGTCGTATAAACGGTAAATACCGTTGAATCGCTCACAACCTTTCTGCTGTGAACTTACTGTAAGCAAGGCTTTCTGAAAGTTAAAATTATATTTACAATCATGTTCATTATCGATAATTTCCTGCTTGTTCTCGGGAGTGGTGTAAGCGAGAAAAGCAATGTTTTGGGTCTCTTTACGATTATTCGGGTTGCGGTATGCAATTCCCTCAATCTTGATTCTGTCTTTAGAGAGTTGGTGTACCTGTAAATGTACAGGCTGTTTCGCAATTAAGCCATTTTCATATTTTAAATAATGCTGGGTTAAACTCTGATTCATTGAAGTATAAATGTCCAGATCATCCATACGCAGTTCGAACTGCTGTTTAAAACAGTCATTACTTTTACACTGTTGCATACGATTTAGCCAAGTCAGATGTGTGTCTTGAAGTAAACGGACCGGAGCATCAGTAATCAGGTAGGCTGTAAGATATTTATTATTTAGCATTTGACGTTCGGAGTCGAACTTATCTGAGCAAATACGCTTTAAAGCAGGCGCAGTAATATCAGATGTACACTGTAACGCTTGAGCTACGGCCATTGATGACCATAAACAGGTCGCTACAAATAATGATCCTATTATTTTAATGTGAGGAAACTCGGTATTCAATAACATGATCGCTTATACTTTTGCTATAGAGTTTGCTTACGTAATATAGCGAAATCACAAGCTAAAATACAACTGATCTAAGATTTATTTATAAGGAAACAGTCATGTTAAGACCGCAGTTCCGTATCGGCCAAGGCATTGATGTGCATGCATTTGAAGAGGGTGAATTTGTTCATCTGGCAGGTGTCAGGATTCCACATACTCATGGTTTAAAAGCTCATTCAGATGGCGATGTAGTTTTACATGCATTAGCTGATGCTCTACTGGGGGCACTGGCACTAGGAGATATTGGACAGCATTTTCCGGATACTGACGATGAATTCAAAGGTGCGGATAGCCGGATATTACTCAAGCATGTATATGATTTAATTTTAAAGGAAGGTTATATGCTGGGTAATGCTGATATTACCGTAGCCTGTGAGCGCCCGAAACTGGCCAAATATAATCTTGAAATGCGGCAGAGCATTGCTGAGGTACTCAATGCAGATATTTCACAAATTAGTGTAAAAGCTACAACTACTGAGAAGCTGGGATTTACTGGCCGTCAGGAAGGCATTTTGGCGACTGCTACAGTTTTACTTTTACTTTACTCAAACTGACGAACCTGCATTAGTGACTGTTCCAGTTCGCGTGTTGCTTTGCGGCCTTGAAGTTGTAAGGCAACCGCATGAATTAATCCGGTCCAGGTATCATCGGGTTCCCAGATTCTGTGCAAATACTCTTGTGCTGTAGGCATATCTATATTCATAAAGTATTGTCGATATAAGTACATGAGCACACTACATTGCCGGTTATCAGCACAGTGCAGCCACACTATCTGCTCACAGACCAAGTGATTAATCAGCTCTAGAACCAGAATAGCCTGATTGGCTGAAGGGCGTTCATTATCTAAAGGAATGTGAATATAGTTGAGGTCAAGGTCCAGGCACAACTGATCTTCATTTCTAAGTGCCATTTCAGCTTTACTAGAGGCAAGATTAATAATGGTCGAGCAACCATAAGCCTTGATTTGTTCGAGATTTTCTGCAGTCAACTGACCTGAGCAAAACAGGCGCTCATGAACATAATCAAAATATGGGATCTGGCTTAAAGCATATTCTAGTTCATTCATATGGTACAAATCCTATATAAAAAACGCCATCATGATGATGGCGTCTCAATGTTTAACGATTTGGTAAAACGTCTTTTAATGCTTCATGCATGGCAAGTAAGGTCTTTTCGGTAGTTTCCCAGTCTATACAGCCGTCTGTGACTGACTTGCCATATTCAAGGTCATCCAGTTTCGCAGGAATATCTTGGCGGCCACCCTTGAGATGACTCTCGACCATAACACCGACAATTGACTTGTTCCCATCAATAATTTGCTCAGTCACATTTTTTAAAACCAACGGTTGCAAATACGGATCTTTGTTCGAGTTGGCATGACTGGCATCAATCATAATCTTGTTACTAACCTTGGCTTTAGCTAAAGTCATTTCCGCATCAGCCACAGCACCAGCATCATAGTTCGGCTTGCCATTACCACCTCGCAGTACTACATGTGCATAAGCATTACCTGCAGTACGGATAATAGAAACCTGGCCATTCTCATTCAGGCCCAGAAAGCTATGCCCATGTTTAACTGACTGCATGGCATTGGTAGCTACTGTCAGGCCGCCGTCAGTACCATTTTTAAAACCTACAGGTGAAGACAAGCCGGAAGACATTTCACGATGGGTCTGGCTTTCTGTAGTACGTGCACCGATAGCAGACCACGAAATCAGGTCTTGATAGTATTGTGGCGAGTTCGGATCAAGGGCCTCTGTTGCACAAGGTAAACCTTTTTCATTAAGTTCAAGTAACAGCTGGCGGCCAATACGAAGACCCTTTTCAATATTAAAGGAGTCATCCATGTCCGGGTCATTAATCAGACCTTTCCAGCCTACAGTAGTACGTGGTTTCTCAAAATAAACACGCATAACGATATAAAGAGTATCCTGAACTTTTTCACTCAAGACTTTTAAGCGGTCAGCATATTCATGTGCAGCTACCGTATCATGAATTGAACAAGGCCCAATCACGACAAACAGGCGTTTATCAATACCATCTAAAATATTACGTATAGTTTCACGGCCTTTCATGACGGTTTGATAAGCCGTTTCACTTAAAGGAAGTTCTTCTTTCAGTGTTGCAGGAGTTACAAGTGGTTGAATGCTTTTCACATTTACATCACTGATATCTGAAGGGGATACTGTTTTAGACTGTAGTGTATTCATTGCCGTCACTGGTGATTGTTCATACAGAAGTGGTTATAGTTACTTGAATATAACATGATTTAAGTGATGAATTGCTATACAAAAACTCTGTTAAAGCCTGAAAAAGCAATTCATTTTACGAATTAATTATATCTTGTGTGTTTTTTCAACAGTACTAATGACTGCGCTTTCTGAAGTAGTTACTGGTTTGGCTTTAACCGGATGCAACATAAAGTTGATACCTAAAGCAAACAGGGTAATTCCCAGAATCTTGCGAATAATACGTTCAGGTAACCGTGAGCTGATTAATGTACCAACGATAATGGCTGGAATGGAACCGACCAGTAACCACATTAATAGAGTGAAATCGACATTTCCCGAACTCATGTGGCCTAAGCCTGCAACCAGTGTTAGCAATACTGCATGAACTACATCGGAACCAATAATCCGGATCATTGGCAAATTAGGGAACATAAGAATCAATGCCATAATGCCAAAAGCGCCAGCACCTACCGAAGAGAGGGTAACAAATATACCCAGTACGATACCCATAAATAAAATATAAAAGCGGCGGCGCGGATTAGCAAACAGCGCTTGTTCCTGACCAGAAACTTCAGGTTTACGAAAACGGCTAAAGAATTTTTCAATCTGCGCACGGAAAATAATTGAAATACCAGTCAGAGTCAGCATAAACCCTAAAACTGTGGTAAGGACAGCTTTATAGTGAGTGGACTGGCTCAGATAGTGCTCAAGCACCCAATGGGTCGCAAAAGATGCTGGAATACTCCCCAATGCCAGCCAGAGAACTATGGGCCAGACAATATTTAATTTTCTGGCATGGACCAGTGAGCCGCAGAATTTTGAAATTGCTGCGTAGAGCAAATCGGTACCAATCGCAATATGGGGTTCGATCCTGAACAAGCTGATTAAAATAGGTGTCATTAATGAACCACCACCTACACCTGTAATACCTACACAAAAACCAACCAGTACACCAGCCAAAATGAATTCTAGAGGACCAACCATTAACTCATGCCAATATAATAAAACATGTCTATGTTATGACTTTTTCATATAAGCAGTTGTGACGATTAATGATTTACTTATGCAAAAAAACGCTAAGCTCGATGATGACTTTGGTGTATAGATACGCTAATAAAGCATTTTCATGATCTTCTTTGATATTTCCCATTCGGTTTTAAGTCATTTATTGTCAAGATCATGAAAAATAAAATAGGGGAAGCGAAAATCCAGACACTAATAAATCCAATGGATAGATGATAGCTACGGATAATGAAGTAGGTTGCTGATATAAATAAAAGGCTGCAAAATAACCTGAGCAATAAGGGGTATTTTACAAGAAAAGCCTTATTAGAACTAAGAGTCTTGGCAAGCTGCTTTGAACTGCTAAGATAAAATCCATAAAAGCAGGCAAATAGCATAAAAAAAGCTAATAACAATGTCATGAATTAACCTCTTGGGTATTCCTTATAATTTTGGCAGAAAGCTTCTGGCTGCTTTTAAGTTGTATCGGTTCAATATTGCGATAAATAAAGAAGGCTAAAAAAGCAAATAGCCATAGCATCAGGTCAATTCTGAGAAAGTTCCAATAGTGCGATAATCCTGAAATATAATTTTGCTGACTCAAGTAATAAAGATCATAAATTGGCAGACTAAAAGCGAGACATATGAAAATAGCAAGCTGTATTTTCCATAACCATTGTTTTTTAGTCATTATCGCTAGAATAAACAGGATCAGCCAGCTGATAAAGAAGCTATAAATTTCATAATTTGTGCCACCTGGCTGGACGCTTACAAGACGGTTAGCGTAGAGATAACACAGCATAGCTGTAGGAAGACCTATAAAAGTAGCCACATTTAACCGGTCTACCAAATAAAAGCCCAAATGAAAGGCTTGAGTCTTGTTTTGTAGATGTCGCTTTAAACTCCATAACAATAAACCAGAGGCAATCATCAAACAGCCCAGTATGCCTGAAAAAAATAAAGCGAACCGTAGTAAAGGCTGGGCAAAAGTTGCCATATGCAAACCATAGACACCTGAGTTAAGTGTGGCTATTGCGCTACGGTTTTTTGTATCAGTTATAATCTGGCCACTTATACCGTTTACTGTTAATTGTGGTGCATCGCGGGTAATCGAATAGTCAGTAGACTGAACCAGAGTTATTTTTGCAGAAGTAGTATTTGGGTTCTTAACCTCTAGTCGTGCATAATCTGTAATACCCCATTGCTGCTGGCTAATAGCCAGAACTTGTTGGATCGGAAGCATCGCAGCAGGTTTTGGATAATCTGCCTTTGTTAAAATTTTCTGATTGATTTCTTCAAAGTACTGGTATTTGTTTTCAGGATAAAATTTTTCAAGGCTCCATGGCAGATATAAATAAAACAAAATAGCCAGACCAGTAAAAGTAATGGTTAAAAAAAAGGGGAGTGCAATGACTGAGCAGATATTATGAAAATCAAGCCAGGAACGCTGGCCTTTAAAAGTACGGAAAGTAAAGAAATCAGTCAGTATTTTTTTATGAGTGATAATACCGGAAATAAGGGCAATCAGCATGATCAGGGCAGCAAAACACGCAATCAGACGTCCAATGAGTACCGGAATACCAAACAGCTGAAAATGGAAAAGATAGAAAAACTCACCGCCTTGGGTTCCGGAGAGTTTTAATTCCTGACCAGTGGCTGGATTTAATAAAGCACTACCATAACTGCCATCCTGTTTCTGCCAGTACATTTTGTTAAACGGCTTTTCTTGAGTTGCTATTTCCAGATACCAGGTTTTAGCGTCGGATGCTTCGTTCTGTAAATATTGATATGCAGTATTTAATGCTGTTGCCTGGTTTACCTGAATCTGAGCCAGTGCAGGCTGCATCCATAAATTTAAATTATGGCGGTAATAGGCGGTAGAACCCATCAGGAAAATAGCAAACAATAGCCAGCCTAGTAAAAGACCGGTCCAAGAATGCAAAGATGCCATCGATTGCCGGATAGATTTTTGCATAATTTAACCTGTATAAAGCGAAATAAAATAGAAAAAGCCGCAGCTGATGAGACTCAGCAGGGTTAACTTCCAAAGGCAATTAATGCAAAAACTCGAAATAACGAAGACCAAATACAGTAAAATCGCAGTGATTGCCGCCAAGTAAATTGATTCGGCTTTTGGAAAATAAAAACTTAATAAGTGAGCTAGATCATAAGCTAGATAGGCCATAAATATATAACCCGCTATAAAGGCTAGCAGGGTTCGATAAAAAGCTGCACAGTATGGATAAGTCTTCTGTAAAAAATTCAATCTGCTTCTCATCATTTTCTATATATAAAATAAACAGTTCAGCTCTTTAGAGAGCTGAACTGTTTACTATTAATATTTGAAGTTTACCGCGACTGTATAGTTAGCGGGCGCACCGTAATAAGTCTGGCCATATTCTAGAGAATTAAAATATTTTTCATTGGTAATATTTTTTGCATTGGCCTGAAAACTGACATGGTCATTTAATTCATAGCTGGCCATTAGATCAAGTAAAGCATAACTGTCCTGTATCAGATTACTTTTATCTGTCTGGCTGATTTTATCTTGCCAGACCAGATTTGCGCCTACTTTTAATTGGGGAAATTGCGGAACCGTGTAACTGGTAAGTACATTAAAGGTGCGTTCAGGTACAAAGGTACGGGTTCTTGCTCCAGTATTACGGTCTTTCATGTTCTGCTGTACATAACCGGCTGATATATTCAGCTGGTCAGTTAGCTGACCGGCAATATTAAACTCATAACCTTGTGATTTAATATTTTGTTGACTGTATAAGTTAGCCTGATCCCATTTTTCATAAACTGGAAATTTGTCATATTCGTTGCGGAACACAGCACTAGAGACAATGAGCTGATCATCGAACCATGAACCTTTAATACCAAGTTCATAGGAGCTTCCTTCTGTAGGTTTTAAAATCTGCTTGTCTAGACCAAGTTTTGAAGTCGGTTTAAAAATCGTACTGTAACTTGCGTATGCTGTATAAGTTGGGTCAATATCATAAGTGATCCCTGCATAAGGCAACACCTTCGAATCTCTATAATTGGTTGAGTCGCCGTAATTTTGGCCTTTTGAAGTAGCATCAGTATAATTAGCACCCGCCAAGACTTTTAACTTATCTCCCAAATGTAAACGTGTCGCTGCATAAACACGTTTCTGTTCCTGCGTATAATCTGCCTGATTAGCCGGATTGTTTGTATCGTCAATAAAGTCTGGATAAGTATTGTTGTAATAATTGAACCAGTCAGGAATTGGTCTGCTACGGTTTGCAATATATCTTGAGTTCTGTTTTACATCATTTTTGGACCAGCTGCTGCCGGCCATCAGGTCATGAGTTTGACCAAATAACGAATATTTTCCTAATATACTGATATCAATATCATGATTCTGGTTTTTTTCTATGAAAGCTGAGGGATATTCACTGACCCCTTGTCCTGTTTCCCGATCTGGAACGCCGGTAAAATACAGCATGGCTCCATCTTCTTTTTGTTCGGCATAGTTATAACTGGCTTTTATACTCCAGTTATCATTAAACTGATGTTTGAGTTCTATAAAAGCATTCTGTTTTTCCATATCCCAGTGTACCCAGTCCGGCATCGGATTATAACTACGGCTATAGTTTAATAATTTCCCCTCACTATCCAGCATGGGAAGGGCGCCCCAGTTGTTTCCATTAGGCCGGTCTTTCTGAAAGTTATACCCTGTGCTTAAGAGTGTCTGTTCTGTCAGGTCAGCTTCAATAATTAGCCCGGCAACAGTTTTTTCCTGGCTGTAATGATCCAGATAGGAGTTTCCGGCTTCCTGTGCCAGCATTACTCGTCCGCGTATACGATCATCAGCAGTTAAACTGCCTGATATATCTGCTTCACCCCGAACTGTGTCCCAAGATCCATAACTGATAGAGCCTTGTGTCCGGGTGTCTATAGTTGGCCGTTTGCGAATGTAATTTACAGTTGCAGAGGGATTACCCGTAGAAGAAGTTAAGCCATTTGAGCCTTTCACGACTTCAATCCGGTCATATAAAAATGTATCTATATCTCCATTCTGATAATCACTACCAGTTAACTGAAGGTTTGTTCCATCAATCTGGTAATTACTGATATCAAAGCCGCGTGCTGTGTAAGTAGTACGGTTAGTTTCCTGACTGGACACGACTACACCTGGTACTGCTGCTAAAACATCACGTGCGTCGGTCAGATTGAAATCTTTAATTTGCTGATGGGTTACCACATTCACTGTTTGTGGAGTTTCTTTAATACTCAGATTCAACCCGGTAGCACTGTTTGAATCCTTGACTATATAGGCTTGCGTTTGTTCAGAAGATTGGCTACTCATAGTATTGGCTTGCAGCTGAATAACAGGAAGTGCCTGGGTATCTGAAGCCTCTGCTGCAAGAGCAGCTTGTACATTTAATAATGCCAGAGTAAGGAGAGAAAGTTTAAAATAACTGGCGTTTAAATGAGAATTCATAATATTGGTTAATGAAAATTATTATCATTTATATTATTATTTGTTGTGGTGATTTACAATTGGTAAACAATAGATTATTTAGATAATTTTTGAATTTCTAAAAGGAAGTTTAAATTTTTTAAAGAGTGTAATCGGAATAAATTAGATGCGGATACAGTGAGCCTAATTAAATCTAAAAGGGTTATGTTAAAATAGCTTGGTCTTATAATGGAGATAAAACTCTTGGAAAATCGGAAACTTAAAATTGGTATAGTGGTAGGTGAAGTTTCTGGTGATACTTTAGGTGCCAAGCTGATTCGTAGTTTTCGCGAGCAGGGGATAGAAGCTGAATTTGAAGGGATTGGTGGGCCACAAATGATGGCAGAAGGCTTTAAGAGCTATTATCCAATGGATATTCTGTCAGTTATGGGAATTGTTGAGGTCTTAAAAGATCTGAAAAAGCTGTTTGCTGTACGTGATGGACTTGTTGAACGCTGGAGCCAGAAACCTGTAGATATTTTCATTGGAATTGATGCTCCAGATTTTAATTTGCGGCTTTCTAAAAGTCTGAAACAGAAACAACTTAAAATAAAAACGGTACAGTACGTAAGCCCATCAGTGTGGGCATGGCGTCAGGGCCGTGTGCACGGAATCAAGCAGTCTATTGATCTGGTGCTTTGCCTGTTCCCGTTCGAAAAAGCTTTTTATGAGCGTTATCAGGTTCCTGCTGCATTTGTAGGGCATCCTTTGGCAAGTCAGTTACCTTTAGATAATCCCCTAATTGTAGCCAAACAGCAGTTAGGACTCGACCCGGCCAGACAGCATATTGCACTATTACCCGGCAGCCGTCGTGGAGAAATCGAGCGTCTAGGTCCTTTGGTGCTTGATGCTGCACAGATTATTTATCAGAAATATCCTAAAATTGAATTTTTATTACCTGCTATAAATGAAGCAAGAAAAGTTCAGATTGAAGAACAATTAGAAAATTATCCTGCTGAGTTTAAGGCACAGGTTAAGGTGCTAGAAAATACCGGCACTGACTCCAAAATTGGCCGTATGGTAATGAATGCCAGTGATATTGTGGCCTTGGCTTCAGGTACAGCAACACTAGAGGCCATGCTATTACATCGGCCAATGGTGACTTTTTATAAGCTGAACTGGCTCACTTATATTATTGCCAAGTTATTGGTTAAGATTCCCTATTATTCACTACCAAATATTATTGCAGGTAAGAAAGTTATAGCCGAGCTAATCCAGACCGATGCCACTCCACAAAAGTTAGCTACAGAAATTGAAAATTTAATGAATAGAGAAGTCGCACAAACTCAGGTGATGCAACATATTGCGATGCATAAGCGACTACTTGCCGGTAACAGTGAAAATCCTGTAGAGGCCATTCTGAAAGTACTGTCTTATTAACTTTTATCCATCAACAGATCAGACGCTCTCTTGAATAAACAGTACCGTACTCAAATTATGGTACTGTTTATTTTTATGAAAGACTTACGCTCTCAGAATTAATTCATAACCCGTATATTTTCTGATATTAATAACACCCGTGTCTAAAATAAGATATTGGCCTTTTATACCCTGTAACACTCCTCGAATTTTCAGTGTTTTATCAAGGTTATGTGACTTGATCTTTTCAGGATATTGCTCAACCGGATAAATAAACTCACGTGGTAGTTCCTGATCAAGCAACTCTATTGACTCGTTAAAGTGTAAATTCTGACTGAACTCATCCTGAATCTGGGCAATTTTAGGTGCAAATTCTTCAATTAACTGATCACGTTTTTCAATTAGGTTAACGGGTTCCGCTTCGCCTTTAAGCAATTTGCGCCAGTCTGTTTTATCAGAAATCTGGCTACCAAACATTACCTCAATATGCCCAGACAAACGCCGTGAACCGACTCTAAAAATTGGTAAGGCCTGAGTCGCTCCCTGATCCAGCCATCGGGTAGGCATATGACCAGTACGGGTAATGCCGACTTTAAGACCACTTGAATTAGCCAGATATACAATGTGAGGCTGAAAACAGACTTCTTTGGCAAATGAGTCTTCCCGGCAGGTCCCTAAATGGTAATGACAGGTTTCTGGTTTTAAAACACACATGTCACAGGATGCTTTGGTTTTAAAACATTTAAAACAATGCCCTTGTGAAAATGATTTCTTGGTTTTTGCACCGCAAGATACGCAATAGATATTACCAGTCCATTCAATTTCAATTTCTTGCCCTAACGTAAAAGGAAGATCAATTTCTGAACGGTCCAGAGTAAATTTGTACTCAACATTTGCCTTTAACGTTTGTTGATCAGTTACACTTGGCTTGCTAAGACCGGCATGCATTTTATGGCAAATGCCTTGTAATTCCATATAATTCTCACTCACGTAATTCAGGATGCAGTTATGGTCAAGCTCAACGTCATCACTTCTATGCTAGACGATCTATTTGCCGAACAGCCCATCCATACTACACTGTCGATTGGTCAGCAGCTTGAAATAGTTCAAGATAATTCACATCTGGCTATACAATGGTATTATTTTAACGCAACTGAGTTTTTAAATCTGCCCTTTACTGAACGTTATGATCTGGCAATGGTCATTTTAACCGGTCCAGAATTCAAAGAATTAAAACTGCCTGATATTTCTAGACTTCTGGTGAAATTACGTGATCTTATGGCGAAGCGTATTATTGTGGTTGGCCGTCTTCAGGATGAGCAGTTACTTCGCTCTTTAGGTTTTATCCAACTGGTTGAGAGAACAGAAAACAGCAGTGATTTCGCATTATGGCAATTCAATATTCTAACCTATAAGCACGTACCGGACTGGTTTAACTCTAAATATTGGGCCAATCCGGAAAATTGGGACAAATATCGCTGGTAAGGGCCAATATACTTATAAAATCTTGCAAAAATATACAAATCAGACTTTGTTTCACCCGGTCGGGTACACTTATGCTTTAAGGAAGATAACACTTTCAAGGAGTAAGTGATGACCAACTTGACCAATATAGTGGAAATGCTGGCGAAGCAGGCATTAGGAAACCAGCAACCACAAAATAATCAGCAGCAGAACACGCAGCAGCCAAGTGGTCTCGGCGGAATTCTTGGAGCAGTTCTAGGTCAGCTCGGTGGCCAGAATACGCAGGCTAACCATCAGAATACCCAGAATCAGGGCCGTCAATCCGGTTTAGGTGGCGTTTTAGGTTCAGTACTTGAGCAATTTGGTCATGGTAACCAGCGTCAACAGCAACCACGCCAGACTCAAAATGAAGTACCGCATAACAGTGGAAATAACAGTACCAAAACTTTATTGATCGCCGTGTTGCCACTGGTTCTAGCCTGGATTCAGAAGCAGGGTGGTCTTCAAGGTGCATTAGACAAATTGCGTAATGCCGGTCTTGGAAATCAGGTACAGAACTGGGTAGACCCAAACCAGAGCAATAAAGAAAATGCGCCGCAGCAAAATATACAAAGTTTATTTGATGATCAGGAAGTCGAGAAAGTTGCTGAACAGACACATGCACCTAAACAGGATGTATACAGTGCTATTTCTTCAGTATTACCACAAATCATTGATGCGCTGACTCCACAAGGTGAGAAGACTAACAAACAGGAAGCCAACAATGATATTCAAAATGTTTTAAATATGGTTTCCGGTTTTCTGAAACGTTAAATTAAAAAAGGGCATATAGCCCTTTTTTTAAATTGCCAGAATTAGAATTTTATTTCCATACCTAAACCGTATACGCTTTCATCTGCATTACCTTTAGCTGGGGAGTTATCCCATTCACGCTGAACAGCACTGGCAAAGAGTTTAGCCTGGCTATTGAGTTTGTAATCTGCGCCAATTCCCCACTGGTCAACTGAGCTGTCACCTGACGCACCTGCAAGAACTGCATAGTCAGTGTCTGCTGACTGATACTGTGCCTTGAATGTCCAAGGCGTGTTTGCAAGTTTATAAGTCGCAGAAATTAACCATGCTTTTTCTTCTACGTTGCTATAATCTCCAGCATAGGTAACAACACCATCAGTTACTACACGGGGCTTGATATTATTATAATCCGAAATTTCAGCAGTCTGCCACATTGCCCCTAAATACAGGCCTGGCACACCGATTTTACCCAAGTCAAAAGAGGCACCTAGGCGGAATGCATCAGCAGGAATATCCTTAAGACCAACCGCAGCAAAATCGCCAATTGATTTAAAGTTTCCAGCAATCACACCTTCAAAACCATAATCTTTATTAGCATAAGATAGTGAAGTTGAAAGGCCATCTCCTAGGCTGTCACGAGCACCGTCTGTATATTTGTTGGTTTCAGTATTTGACTCGCCTTGCTGAGCCTGTAGGGCAAATACTACACCGGCGAGTAATTTCGGATCTGTCTCAAGACTGATCACATTTTCAACCCGCTCTTCACCATACATCATTTCTTTAATATCGGCGTGTGCATAATCATTAAATACATCACGATAACCGCCTGCTGCATCTTTAAATGGTGTATCTATAATACCGGCTCTTAAAGTACCGATTTCTGCCCATTTTAAGCCGGCAAAAATGTTACGTTTCTTGAATACATCATCGCCACCATCTACATCAATTTCCCATTCAGCCTGATACACTGCAGATAACTGATCTGTCAGTTTTTCTTCGCCTTTAATCCCCAGACGAGAAGCATTCGAGTTAACTTCAATTTTGTCATCTTTGCCATTATCGTAACTGTCAACGCTGACATTTACTTTACCGTACAAAGTTGGCGCTGCTTGCGCTGCGTTTAAGCTTAAAGTTGCTACTGTAGCAGCGAGAAGCAATTTTTTCATTGAGATTTCTCCAAAAACAATTCTTTAAAATGGCTATTTGCCTTGCTAACTCTTTTTTATAGTTTGCCTGTGTACAAAAAGTTACATAAGCTCACCAACTTGCTAAGCAGTATCTGCAAACTGTGTGACAGAGAAGTGAAAGAAAAATGACAGTTTAATGAAGGATAAAAAGAGGAAAGAAGAATTAGATTATTTTTTATACTTTTGAAATTTAAACAAAAATGGAGCCGAAGCTCCATTAGGTTTTAATTGAAAATAAGGCTTTAAAGAGCAGCACGGATTCTCTCTGCAATAGCCTTAATTTTCTCCTGATCTCCTATTTCAGCCGCATGGCGACCTAGCTGGTGCACTGAACTTGGAATCAGATGAAAATGAACGTGCGGCACAGTTTGTCCAGCAGCAGCGCCTGAAAGCTGCATTAAAACAATTCCCTCGGCATTCAATGCTTTCTCTATTGCTTTTGCAATTTTCTGTACTATCTGAATACTATAAGCAGCGGCTTCTGCTGGCAGGTCAAGTAATGTAACTGCCGGTGTTTTAGGGATGACCAATGTATGACCTTCGGCTTGCGGCATAATATCCATAAAAGCAAGAACCTGATCATCTTCATAAACTTTAATTGCAGGTAATTCACCACGAATAATTCTTGCAAAGATATTTTGGTCATCGTAAGCCATAGCTCTTCCTTTCAGTAGTTATTTACAGTTCAGCTCTTTCTGGCGCTCTTTAATTTCATCAAGACGTTGCTGCTCTTTTTCAGAGAATTTAGGTTTTGAAGTATAGCAGTTTTCATTACCAAACTTCTCTTTTGCATCCTTATCTTTAAAACAGAAGCCTTTAGAAGCGTAAATAACATTATAGTCATTTTTGAGCTTTTGACACTCCTGTTCCGGAGTGGCAGCCTGTGCACTTATACCTGCCAAGCTAATCAGACCAGCAAATAATGCAACAGTAAAATTTTTCATAAGAGTTTCCTCTAGACCTGCAGTGTATATCAATATACTCACAATATCGGGTCTACTTGTGTTTATTCAATGACTAAAAATTACTCGAGTGTAATTCTAGTCCATAATTACTCCATATAGTATAAAAACTTCATATCCTAATAATTTTAAAAAAATATAAAAAACACTAACTTAAGTTGTTTTATATCCCTTTTTACCTTACTAGGTTTTGCTACTCGTCGCTTTTTGTATGTTTATTTACCTGCTACTTTGCACTACTATTATCTGATGATGTTGAGGCGCACAAGCAAAAAGGTTTATATTTCTCTTTTCTTATCAGGCAATACAACCAAATCAATATAACGCTTAGAAAATAAATTTAATCAAATAGAGTAGAAGTATTGAGTTGAGTAAAGGGAAAGGTAATGCCATATATCGCTGAAAACAGCTCGCCCTGCTTTTCATTGGCAGACTGAGCTGGCGAAGACTATTAGATTTACCCCAGCGGCCACTTTAAACAAGACATCGACATTGAATACAAGGCCATACTTAAGATAGCCAGAAAGATTAGTACTAAACGGGTTGAGGCCTAACATTTGAAGGGTATCAATAGACGAAAATATATACCAAAATATTTCTATTACAGAAAATCTGATATACAGATAAAAATTTTTGGCTTACAAAACTAATTTTTATCGCCAAGTAAGTTAGATAGAAAAGTGTTAATACTGGTTTATATTTTTAAGAATTGAGAATGAACTATGTTAATTAAACAATTGATCGCAAGATTACAGACCTTTGATCCGGATCTTAAAGTTCTAATCGCTAATGAGGAAGATGGAATTACTGCTGAAGGTGAAGCCCTTAGAATATTTGATATTAGTGGAATGAATATTGTAGAAACTGAAATGAGTAAGAAATATGAGGAAGAAATTAATTTTAAATTTGAAGGCCCCACTGAAAAATCTCAGAAAATTCTATTCATTAAAACCTTAGCTCAAGGTTAATATAAAGAACTTGATATATCTTTAAAAAGGCACTTTAGAGTGTTTTTTATTTAACTTTTCTAATTTGCTTGTGTATTTTAGTGATGAATACACCTTCGATGTAATTCTCACCATTCGAGCCAGTAGTGTAATACAAAATACATTTTTACGATGGGATGAGTATCGAATTGGATAAGCTTAACTTCGATAGTTTGAATCTTTTGATCTAGCTTTGAAAAAAGTTTATTTATATAGTTATCCGAATAATTTAAATAGATAATCAGGATCTTCTTCCATTGCCTTGTACAGGTAAAAAACCACTATTAAAACCGCCAAAATTGCTAAAATTAGTATCCAAGATAATTTATTCATTAAGACTGATGTTATCACTAATAATTATAAGAATACCCATCAATACAGCACTCATGTAATAAAGACAACCATTGTTCGGTAAGGCTTTAAAACAGGTAGCTATTCTTAGGTTGAAAAGGGCTATTATGTTCATGCCTTGGCGAGCTTTGACCTATAAAACTTTACTAATCATGCACGGGATAGGTCTACTGTTAATCTGTTGAACAGGTATCATATGGTTCAGCTTTAATAATATATTTACATGAATATAAAAACTTCACATAAACCGACTGATTTTCAGTGGTCCTTTCTTCTTCCCAAGTATTGGGCAATTTGGTTAATAGTTTTTATATTT
Organism: Acinetobacter sp. UNC436CL71CviS28; assembly: GCF_000620525.1. NCBI lineage: Bacteria > Pseudomonadati > Pseudomonadota > Gammaproteobacteria > Moraxellales > Moraxellaceae > Acinetobacter > Acinetobacter sp. UNC436CL71CviS28. Next base: position 3,572 of record NZ_JIBB01000032.1, on the reverse strand, counting down.
TCCTTTTTAGCTGTCTTGCCCTGGTGCATTCAATGGAGGATAGCTAGACTGCTCACTAATCCTGCATGGAGATTTTTATCTAGCCGTCGGCAAACGACTATCCGGAATCTGGAGATCTGTTTTCCTGAAAAGAGTCCAGACGAAGTCGAGCTGGCTGCAAAAGAAGTATTTTTTAATGCCTTGATTGGCCTGTTTGAGGCATTAAATGCTTGGTACGCTTCCAAATGGTTTAAATCTCGTGTATACATTCAGGGACTTGAACATATAGAAAATGCAAAGGGTCAGGGTATTCTGCTTTTAAGCTCTCACACTACTTTATTAGATGCAGGGGGATATATGTGCAGCTTGTTCTTTGAACTGGATGTTGTATATCGACCTCAAAATAATCCTTTATTAGACATGCTGATTTATCGGGGCAGAGCAAAGGTATACAAGAACCAGATTTCAAAAAATGATATGCGAGGTTTAATTAAGGAGTTAAAACAAGGCCGGGCAGTCTGGTATAGTCCTGATCAGGACTTTGGCCTCAAGCAGGGCGTAATGGCCCCTTTCTTTGGAGTTCAAGCCGCCACAGTAACTGCCCATAGGCGTATAATGCAAATATCAAATGCCTTAGCTATCCCTCTGTACTTTTACAGAACAGGAGATATTAGAAATCCTCAATATCATATTTTGCTGGAGCCACAGCTTGAGGACTTTCCGGGTAAGGATGAAATTACTGATGCCACTAGAGTAAACAAAATATTAGAACGTCAGATACGTATGGCGCCTACACAATATATGTGGTTTCACCGGCGCTTCAAAACCCGTCCTGATGGCTATGATAAGATTTATGGAAGTAAATAATCTCAAACAATAAAAAAAGCACTCTAGGGTGCTTTTTTTAATTACTTGCTATGTGTTATAGAGCAACAATATTTACAGCATTAGGGCCTTTTTGACCTTGAGCAACACTGAAAGATACCTGCTGACCTTCGAATAAAGTTTTAAAACCAGAGCTGGCAATTTCACTAAAGTGAGCAAAAACATCTGGTCCAGATTCTTGTTGAATAAAACCGAATCCTTTAGCTTCGTTAAACCACTTTACTGTACCATTGATAGTATTAGACATAATAAATCCTATTGAATTTTAATAATTTTTAGTCGTTTTTAATGACTGAGTATAACTTTGAAAATAATAAAGAATGGAACTTAAAATCTGAAAAAAACGAAGAATTATGACTAAAACTGCGATACTTAAGAAGATTTACCGGACAAGACTTTTTTCTAGTTAAGGCAATAATACATGAAAATAATTAATATTCAAGTTTTTTATATTATATATTTATTTTTTTGATAAATAGTATTAATTAACAGCTACTTCTTAAGAAGTTAATTTTTATATCAGATTTAAACAATGAAAATGATATGTGGAAACTTATCACCTCCCTTGGTATGACAACTATAAATGCTAAGGCCTAAGTCTATGAATTTCAGGTATGGGGCTTTTCTCTGATCTTAAGGTATAGCATAAATATCTGTATTGAGGATGATCTGGGCAAGCAAGTTGTGTAATATTCAAGTCCAAGACTCAGAAACAATCGAAGATATGAATAAGATGAGTGACGTAAAATGCCATAAATAAAGTTTTATTATAGGAAGTGAACATTACATGGTTTGAGCTATATTCTGTTTTGTGTACATGAGATGGGATTACAAATACAGGAAAGAATTACGCTTTATAAAACTGCTATTGGGTCTTATCATTACATATTTACCTCAATGAAGTTGATTAAACAGCTCATACTAAGTCTCTTATATAGATAGAAGTAAAAAAGATGGATACATGTTTACGTATAGCTGAAGAAATTTATAGAAAGATTGAAAATAGAAATGGTTTCTTGGGTAATAACTCTAAAGACATGAGCCTTTTCCTAATAGAGTTTAAAAGGGAAATCAGAAATACAGATATCAAATGTAAGTATGAATTTAATAGTTTAAAGGAACTTATTGAGCAAATTGAAAAACACAATGGTAAAACACTTGATTTAAGTCTTATCCCTAGTCGACATCAAAAAGATGAATTTATACTATGGTTAGCAGTAATATTTGAAAGCTTGACCGATAAAATTGTGGTGGATTCATTTCAAGAGAAGCCTACTTTAGAACCAAAATCTCTACTTTTAGATAATAGCGAAGCTACAACAACCTATCTTCGAATCTAGCAAAAATAAGCAAGCTAATTAATCAATATTATTGCAATCACTATAAATATCTTTCAAATGATGAGATAGGTACTTAACAAACCCATTTTTATCATCTATCTCTGGCATTTCTACACTCCAAAACGTATATCGCCGTGAATTAAATTTAAAGATAACAGTTACTGTCTTTATCATAATAGAGCATTTCACCACTTCAATTTCAGAAAATAATTTTAGAGCTTCAGCCAGAAAATTTAACTTATCCGTAGCACTATTTGCTCTGGAATGGTGTGTGCTCAATGTCTCTGTATAAAGACGATAACAAAGATCTTGAAGGACCTCACTATTATTAACCATGAGTGTTCATACATTCTTTTTAAAGAGATAGAGTAAAATAAAGGTAGGGTGCATATTTGTACTCCTGTAAGCTAAGCCAAGAATCAATAGACTTATAGAATTTTAGAAAATTCAGTTCATTAAAATTTTATAAATGTCTAGCCTCACTTACTTTAAATGAGAATAGTACAATTTAATGTATATGCGTATAGAAAATTAATCTTTATTTTATAAGAACTTCTGACCTTAAAACAGATTAGTAAGTTAGTGTTTACAATAAGTTTTCGGATTCTTTGATTTTCATTAGTCATAAAAGGGTATCATATGGCCCATCTAAATAATGAGAGTGTGGTATGCAACAAAGCTTTTTTGGTGAGCTCTTTGGCGTAAAAATTCATTTACCTGTCTCACGCAATGAAGTAAAACAACTAATCTATGCTAAATCTGATTTTGCGGGATATCTGGTTCAAGAAAAGTCCATTCCACTCCATCGAGCCCAGACAGAACTTGATCAAGATATACATAAGTTTGTCCGGAATATGGAAAAATCACAGGCAAATCGCTTTTATGAATATCTTATAGAAGAGAGTGCAGTTTCTGCTGAAGAGTTCAGAAACCAGATTCATAACCCGATGACCTTGAATTATCCAAAACTTAGAATCTCTGGTGACAATACAGTTAGAAGAAAACATTCTGTCTGGAGTTATATGAGTTGGTTCTTGCTGTACTAGCTCAAACCTGATCTGACAGTTACCCGATTTTTATTGTGCCTGTCAGGTTAAATTTGAGCTAAATTCTTCTCAGCCCAAATTTGTTTTCCATCAAGTAAAGTTTCAAATGGTGTACGACCACAGCAGATTTTTCCTTGATGAGTCCGTTCAGTATTATAGAATTTCAGCCAGTCGTCTAGATCCGTCTGCAACTCTTCTAGCGTGCTATAAAGCTTTTTCCTAAATGTAATTTGATAAAACTCCTGCAGTATTGTTTTATGGAAGCGTTCACAGATCCCATTCGTTTGTGGTGAAGCTGCTTTTGTCTTCGTGTGATCAATGT